>CAZTDK010000485.1:0-5490 GCA_964611965.1 uncultured Binatia bacterium (SeqCode)
TCATCTCGGCGTCTTTGCGCCTTTGCGGTGAGGTCTTTTGTCTCATTGAGGCTAGCTGACGCCGTAGGTCTTGAACCACGCCAGCATCCGTCTCCACCCGTCCGCTGCCGGCTCTTTGCGGTAACTGTCACGGTAGTCGGCGTTGAACCCGTGCGGCGCATCGGGATAGACGACGATTTCAGCGGTCTTGTGGGCGGCCTTGAGCGCGTGGCGCATCGCCTCGATGCTGTCGCCGGGAATTCCACTGTCGGCGCCACCATAGAGACCGAGCACCGGCGCGTGGAGCGCGCCGACGACATCGAGCGGGCTCTGCGGATGGAGGTCGTCGGTCGGGCCCGTCAGGCGCCCGTACCAGGCCACGCCCGCTTTGAGCTGCCGGCTGTGCGCCGCATACAACCACACGATCCGCCCGCCCCAGCAGAAGCCGGTGATCCCAAGCTTGCGCGTATTGCCCTTGCCCGACTGCTGCGCCCACGCCGTGGTGGCGTCGAGATCCGCCATGACTTGCGCGTCAGGCACCTTGGCCACAATCGCGGAAACGATTTCTTGAACGTTCGAGAGTTTCGATGCGTCGCCCTGCCGCGCATACAGCTCGGGCGCGATCGCGAGATAGCCGCGCTTCGCGAAGCGCCGGCAGATGTCTTTGATGTGTTCATGAACACCAAAGATCTCGTGCACCACCAGCACAACCGGATGTGAGTGGCCGGAGGCGGGCATTGCGCGGTAGGCCGGTAGCTGCCCGCCGGGAACGGGAATCTTCACCTCGCCGGCCACCAGGCCGTTCGCATCGGTGGTGATGGTCTGGGCGGCAACCGGCTGCACGGCGAGCGCGAAGCCGCTGGCCAGGGTGGTCACGAGAAATTCGCGGCGCGTGAAATCGGCTCTCGCCATCGGTGACACCGGTTATGCGTCGCCACGCTGCAACTCCGCGCGGATCGCCATGTGGGCGCTGCGCAGGCCGGCAAGCAGACCGTCCTCGTAGTTGAAAACAGGATCGCGCACGAGCGCGGGAAAATCCTGCGGGTTGCGCAGATCCTCGGGCGTGAGGTCATGAACGCTGTGGCGCCCCAAGCTCAGCAGCTTGCTTTCCTGCTGATCGATCATCTGCATCAGCAAACGATCCAACAGCGCGAGCCACTGGGCGCTCTGCGGCGGGGCAACGCTCACGCCTCGATCAACCCAGCACGCTGAGGAATTGCCGGAGCAGATCGTGCCGGACAGGATCGGGGAGATCCTCGTCGCTGAGGCGCGTCAGATCGCTCCGGTACCAGCTGCAGTCGCGCACATAGTAGTACGAAAAGGCTTCATCGAAGGCGACGCAGGCGGTCAGCGCATACTCCCCGATGCGCGTCGCCACGACGCTCTGATCGTCGGCGAGGAAAAAGTGCGCATCGTGCATGGCGCGAAAGAGGTTGATGCGGAGTCCCACGTAGCGTCGCAAACACGACCAGCGAGCTTCGAGGGAATACTGACTCATCTCCTCAATCCTGGCGCGCCGTTCATTGCCTGCCTGGCCCCGTGAGTGTGGCTATGCTACTCAGGTTCTAAATTCAAAACAAGGACATAAAACGATGACAGCCGTCGCCACACCCGCGCCCGCGCGGTTCTTTCTCGAACGCTTCGGGCTGACTGAACGCATGCTCGAGCAAATCGTCGGCAGCGCCATCGCGCGGCGCGCCGACTACGCGGATCTGTACTTCGAGTTCAGTACCGGCCAGAGTCTCAGTCTCGAAGACGGTATCGTCAAGAGCGCCAACCAACACGTCCTGCAAGGCGTCGGCGTGCGCGTCGTGGCCGGCGACAAGACCGGCTACGCCTATTCCGACGAGGTCACCATCGACAGCTTGCAGCTGGCGACGCGAACGGCGCAGGCGATCGCGCAGGAGAGCGGTGAGACCCGCGCCGTGGCGGTGCACGAAGCCCGGCCGGCGCACGACTTGTACACGCTGCCACGGATGCCGCTCGACGTGCGCGTCGACGACAAGGTCGATCTGCTGAATCGCATCGACATCGCGGCGCGGCGCCACGATCCGCGCATCAAGAATGTCATCGCCTCGATCGGCGTCGAACAGAAGTTCGTGCTCATCGTCAGCGCCGAAGGCTTCGTCGTCGGTGATGTGCAGCCGCTGGTGCGCTTGAACGTGGCGTGCATCGCCGAAGAGGCGGGCAAGCGCCAACAAGGCTCGTACGGCGGCGGCGGCCGCGTTGACTATACCTTCTTCCTCGACGACGACCGTTACTTGCGCTTCACCCGCACCGCAGCCGACCAGGCGCTACGCAACCTGCACGCGGCGGACGCACCGGCTGGTACGATGACCGTCGTCGTCGGACCCGGGTGGCCGGGTGTCCTGTTGCACGAAGCCATCGGCCACGGCCTCGAGGGCGACTTCAACCGCAAGAAAGTATCGGCGTTCTCCGAGCTGCTCGGCAAGCAGGTCGCCTCGCCACTCTGCACCGTGGTCGATGACGGCACCATCGCCAACCGCCGCGGCTCCCTCAACGTCGATGATGAAGGAACGCCGACGAGCCGCACGGTGCTCATCGAGAAAGGCATCTTGCGCGGCTACCTGCAGGACCGCCTCAACGCGCGCCTCATGGGAATGCCGTTGACCGGTAACGGGCGGCGCGAGAGCTTCGCCCACATACCGATGCCGCGGATGACCAACACCTTCATGCTGGGCGGGGATTCGACAGCCGATGAAATCATCCGCTCGGTCGACCGCGGCCTGTACGCCGCCAACTTCGGAGGCGGGCAGGTGGATATCACCAGCGGCAAGTTCGTGTTCTCCGCCAGCGAGGCCTACCTCATCGAAGGCGGCAAGATCACCCAACCGGTCAAAGGCGCAACCCTCATCGGGAACGGTCCCGATGTGCTCAAGCGCATCAGCATGGTCGGCAACGACCTGCAGCTCGACGAGGGCGTCGGCACTTGCGGCAAGGACGGCCAATCGGTCCCCGTCGGCGTCGGTCTGCCAACCGTGCGCATCGACGGATTGACCGTCGGCGGGACGCAGGCGGGGAGTTGAAGAGAGTGACGCGTGACGCGTGACGCGTGACGAGTGATGAGTGACGAGTCGTGAGCACCAGGGACCCGAGTAACATCAAAAAGAAGACAAATGAGTGATCAATCATTGGAAGACGTGGCGGCGGCGCTGCTCGCCGCGGCGAAGCGCAATGGGGCTACGGCAGCGGACGTCGTGGTAGCGGAAGGCAGCTCGCTCGACGTGGGTGTCCGCTTCGGAGAGATCGAGAAGCTGAAGCAAGCGCGGCAAAAGCATCTCGGGCTGCGTGTCTTCATCGACGCGCGCAGCGCCGTCACTTCGAGCGCCGACTTCTCGCACGCGGCGCTCGAAAAGTTGGCGGCCGACTCCTGCGCGCTGGCGCGGGTCATCGCTCCCGACCCGTTCGCCGGACTGCCCGAACCCGCCGAGCTCGCGCAGCAGATTCCCGATCTCGACCTGTATGACCCCGAGGTTGCCGCGGTCACGGCGGAGCGTGCCCTCGAATGGGCGAAGGAGGCCGAGCAGGCGGCGCTCGACGCCGATCCGCGCATCACCAACTCCGAGGGCGCTGAGGTCAGTGCGTCCACTGATCATGTGCTCTACGCGTCGAGTCTCGGCTTCCGCGGTGACTATCGGAATTCCGGCATGTCGTTGTCGGTGGTGCCGGTGGCATCCGAAAACGGCGCAATGCAGCGCGACTACTGGTACTCCGGGCAACGCAAGCTGGCGCAACTGGAAGCGCCCGCCACCGTCGGACGCAAAGCGGCCGCGCGGGCGCTGCGGCGGCTGAACGCACGGCAGGTCGCCACCGGCGAGGTCCCGGTGATCTTCGACCCGGAAACCGCCGCCGGCCTCCTGCGCCATCTCGCCGGCGCGGTGTCGGGATCTTCCCTGTACAAGGGGACCTCGTTCCTCATCGGCAAGCTCGGGCAGCGCATCGCCCCGGAATCGGTGACCGTCATCGACGACGGGACGCGCGTCGGCGGGCTGGGCTCGAAGCCCTTCGACGGCGAAGGCCTGCTGACCCGACGAACGGTGGTCGTCGATCACGGCGTGCTCACCAACTACCTGTTCGATGCGTACTCGGCGCGCAAGCTACAAAGCCACAGTACCGGTAACGCGGCGCGATCCATCGGCTCCGCCCCCGGCGTGGCACCAACCAACTTCCATCTTGCGGCCGGCACCATACCGCCGCAGGAGATCATCCGCTCCGTCGCGCGCGGGCTCTATGTGACCGAGTTGATCGGCTTCGGCGTCAACGCGGTCACCGGCGACTACTCGCGCGGCGCCGTCGGACAATGGATCGAGCACGGCGAGCTGGTGTACCCGGTCGAGGAAATCACCATCGCCGGGAACCTGCTGGCGATGTACGACGCCATCGAGGTCATCGGCAGCGATCTGGACTTCCGCCATTCGGTGGTGGCGCCGACGATCAAGATCGGGCGCATGACCGTGGCGGGAAACTGAGCGCGACGCCATCGGCCTAGGACCTGCCGTCGGCGTCTCTTTTATGGCCCGCTCCCGTTGGTCGCTAGGGGTTGCCAAGTCCGACAGGCTGCCAGCAAACCTGTCGGAACTTGAGAGCGGTCCATAGAAGACACGCCGGGCGCAAGCCGCTCCTTCATTTTCATTGAATTCTCTCGCGGCACTCGTCGTCTAACCCCGCAGTTCGCCAGTGACGGCTGAACGAAGTTGGCACAGTCGCCGCCAGCGCGCGGCGCTCGCCCAATCATCGGGGATCCGGGTGTGGCGACGCACTCGGTAGTAGGAGGTACTGGTATATGCGTCGGCTGCGCTCACAACCCGGATTCACCGCAATCGAAGTCACTGCCGCGGTGTTCGTCCTGGGGTTGCTGGTCATCATCATTGCTCCCAGAATCATGGGCCAAACGATCAAGGACAAGCGCGGCAAGGCCGCAGCGGACATCGCCAGCATTGCGGAGTCGCTGCATCTCTTCAAGACCGACCATGGAGTCTACCCTTCCACCGCCGACGGTTTGCAGGCACTGACGCAGCCCGGTCAACCATCGCACGGCAACCGTGACGGCTATCTGGCGACGGTGCCGGTTGATCCGTGGGGCAACGCCTATGCGTACTTTACGGACGGATCCAGGTTTCTCGTTAAGTCGTACGGCGCCGATGGGCGCGAGGGCGGCGACGGCGAGAATGCGGATGTTGTTAAGGAAGCATCCTAACCCTGATGTGACAAAAGAACTGCACCACAGAGGCACGGAGGCACAGAGAAGACGGGGATTCTGAGAACTAGAAATGCGCAGAGCAGACCTCATCGGAAATGAAATTCCGGAGAGCGGTTTTCCACTCTCAGAAGCCCGGCATTCTCCGTGTCTCCGTGCCTCTGTGGTGAGTCTTGTTCTGTCTCATTGGGGCTAACCGGTGGTCGGATTTTCTCGGAAAAGGAAAACGGAAGTGCGGGGTGTCCGTCGAATGTCAACCAAGAAAGCATCCGTCGAGCCGCGCGCAGGCGTGG
>CAZTDK010000486.1:0-5485 GCA_964611965.1 uncultured Binatia bacterium (SeqCode)
CGTGCCCAGACGTTCGTCTTTCCAGAATTTCTCGCGCGCTTCGGCTTCGTAATCACCACCACCTCCTGCCCATTCACCCGCAACGTACGACGATCGGCTGGCGTTTGTCGCCCGCCGTGTTTGCGCGCTCGTGCTTCACGCCACTTGCGCAACTCCTTCTCGAGATCACCCTTGTTGAGCATACAGCCTCCTTAGGCCTGTTTCACACGCGTCGGCAGCAGGTCATCAGCCGCCGACAAAAGCCTCAATTGACTTGGCGCGGCTCGGATGCCGCAGCTTGCGTAACGCCTTGGCTTCGATCTGGCGAATCCGTTCGCGCGTGACCGCAAAACGCTGCCCGACCTCCTCCAAGGTATAGTCTGATTTTTCGCCGATGCCGAAGCGCATGCGCAGAATTTGCTCCTCGCGCGGCGTGAGCGTCGCCAACACCTTGCGGGTCTGCTCCTCCAGGCTGGTGTAGACCGCCGCGTCGGACGGCGACACCGTCTGCCGGTCTTCCACAAAATCACCGAGCGAGCTCTCTTCTTCGTCGCCGATCGGTGTTTCCAACGACACCGGCTCTTTGACGATCCGCAGCACCTTGCGAACCTTGTCGAGCGGCATTTCCATCTTGGCCGCAATCTCCTCGGGCGAGGGTTCGCGGCCGAGCTGTTGCACCAGATAGCGGGACGAGCGCACCACCTTGTTGATGGTCTCGATCATGTGCACGGGGATGCGGATGGTGCGGGCCTGGTCGGCGATGGCACGGCTCACCGACTGGCGAATCTACCACGTCGCGTAGGTGGAGAACTTGTAGCCCCGCTGATACTCGAACTTTTCCACGGCGCGCATGAGGCCGATGTTGCCTTCCTGGACAAGGTCCAGAAAGCCGAGGCCGCGGTTCGTGTAGCGCTTGGCGATGCTCACCACGAGGCGCAAGTTGGCTTCGATCAGCTTCTTCTTGCCGTCTTGCGCCTTCTCCTCGCCGTTGCGAATGACGCGCAACGCGCGGTGAAGCGCCTCGTGGTCCATGCCGACTTCGCGTTCGGCCTCGCCAATTTTCTTGCGAGCCATGCGAATTTCGTCGACCAAATGACGCGCCTCTTCAATGCTCAGGTGCAACCGCCGGCTGGCGTTGCCGGCCGCACGCGCGTCCTCGGAGCGCAGCGCGCCACCGACTTTCAGAATCTCTCCGGCCGAGCGACCGCTGCGCCGCTCGCAACGGGTGACGAGGTGGTGTTGCTGTTCGATGAAGCGTGCGGCCATCTTCAGTTTCTCGACCACCACTCCAATGTGTCGGCGACCAATCTCAAGTTCTTCCAAGGCCTTAGCAATGCGTTTGGTGAGCTGCCCCAAGCGGCGCTCGGCATCGCGCGCATTGCGCGGATGACTGCGCTTTTGCCGGACGGACTCTTCGGCAGTGCGCCGGTCGTCGACCAGGCGGCGCAGTCGCTCAAGCTGTTTGAGGATGATCCCGTCGGGTTCCTTCTCTTGCGGCTCCTCGGATTCGGCGTCAGTCTCTTCTTCTGCTTCTTCGTCTAGCAACTCGCGTTCCGAGATCTCGCCCGCCTTGATTCGGTCTGCCAACTCGAGGAGATAGGAAACGGTAAACGGCAGTGCCAAGACTTCTTGACGCACATCGCGTTCGCCCGACTCGATTTGTTTGGCGATCTCAACTTCCTGTTCGCGGGTGAGCAGGGAGACGGCGCCCATCTCCTGCAGGTACATGCGAACCGGGTCGGAGGTATCTTCGCCAAAGCTTTTCTCCTCGCGCTCCTCTTCGACTTCGTCTTCTTTCGAGAGCGTCGGCTCGGCAATGGCGTCCACCGATTCCACGTCGATCTCGCCGAGCATGGAGATCGCCCCTTCGAGCTCATCACCCGGCGTCGCGTCGTGTGGCAACGCATCGGCCATATCTTCAAACGGTGCTCCCGTCGGGACGGAAGGTTTGGAAGGCTTCTTTCCTCGCGGCTCGCGTTTTTTCTCCATGCCTCCCTCGCTGGCAAACTCTATCCCGGGATAACCGACAACGACCCGGGGAAGGCTTGGTGTAGGCTCTTCCGAGAAGCGTTGCACTTCTGGGGACTATGCACAGCTAATGCCTGAATGTATCCGCGCCTGCAGCACAGAAGAGGTTAGGACGCTCGGTGTCGCACCCAGAGGGGCTTTCGTTGGGAGGATAACTCACCCGAAACGAGTTCTTGTTTGGTGCGTATTTAGACAGGTCGATGCATCGAGTCAAGGCCCGATGGTGCGAACTGTCCGGAAAAATCGGCATGCGCGACCCGCGCGGCGTCCAGCTACTCTTTGCCACTGGCGACCTTCCCACTTTCCTCTGCCGCCGGCGGCGCAGTCGCGGCCAGCACGCTCCCGAACTGGCGCAAGCCTTCCGCCAGTTGCCGCAGTCGTTGCGACGCCAGATAGTGAATTGTCCCGACCTCCGCAACACTACCTGCCTTGCAGCTCATCAACACCTCGATACCTTCATCAATGGTTCGAATCGGGTACAAGTGGAACTGCCCCTGCCGGATGGCCTCGACCACCGGCGGACGCAAGACGAGGTTCGTCAGGTTCTGCACCGGCAACATGACGCCCTGACGACCGCTCAGGCCGATTTGACTGCACGTCGCAAAGAAGCCCTCCACCTTTTCATTGATGCCGCCGATCGGCTGGATTTCACCGAATTGGTTGACGCTGCCGGTGACCGCAACGTCCTGCCGCAGCGGGACGCCGCTCAAGCTCGAGAGCAGCGCGTACAGCTCGGTGGACGAGGCGCTATCGCCATCGATGCCGGAATACGACTGCTCGAAACACAGACTAGCGGTGAGACTGAGCGGGAAGTCCTGCGCGTAGGTGCGCCGCAAGTAGCCGGTGATGATGAGCACGCCCTTGTCGTGGGTGTGCCCGCTCAGCTTCGCCTCGCGCTCGATGTTGATGAGCCCCTGCGCGCCCATGGCGACGGTCGCGGTGACACGCGACGGCCGGCCGAACTCGTAGCCACCAAGGTTCAGAACCGCCAGGCCATTGACTTGCCCAACCTTGCTACCGTCGAGGTCGACCAGCAGGACGCCATCCTGCATGAGCTCGCGGATCTTCTCTTCGACCCGATTGAGCCGGAAGACCCGTTGCTCCAAGGCATGTTGCACGTGCGCGGCATCCACTTCAGACGCGCCGTCCCGGCTGGCAAAGAAGGCGCCCTCTCGCATGATATCGGCGAGCTCGTCCCACTGACTCGGCAGCTTGCGGCGATCATTGACCTGGCGCGCCCCGAACTCGATCAGGCATGCCACCGCGGCGGCACGGAAGGGCGGCAGGCGCTCGGTCTGCGTCAGGCGCGCCACCTGCGCATCGAAGATGCGCCGCGCGGCCGCGGCGGCGACCTCGAAGCCGAAATCGGCGCGCACTTTGAAAATTGCGCGAAACTCCTCGTCGAAGAAGTACAGCAGCTGAAACAGCTCGGCCGGCCCCGTGAGCACGACGCGCGTCGACAAGCGAATCGGTTCGGGCTTCAGCGTCGTCGTCGCAAACAGGGCGAACGGATCGTAAGCTTCGATCTCGAGCTCGCCGCTCTTCAGGCAGCGCTTGAGAGCGCGCCACACCAGAGGCTCGGACAACGCGTCCATGGCGTTGATGATCACGCAACCGCCATGCGCGCGCAGCAGCGAACCCGCTTTGATACGCGTGAAGTTGGTGACCAATTTGCCCGACGGGTCGACCATGCGCTCCACCGCGCCGAAGAGATTCTTGTAGGTCGGTGAGGATTCGATAAGGATCGGCGCGCCGGTGGTCGCGCCGTTGTCGACCAGAACGTTGACCTCGTAATCAATGAGCCCGTCGGCCGCCGCGGCCGAGAACATTCCCGGAAACGGAAAGGGCGCCGTCTGCGGTTGTGTCTCACGAAAATCGTCGAGGTTGTCGAGCATCTGCTCGCGCACCTCGCTGAGATACTGCTGGACCTCGGTGCTGCACCCTTGCGCGATCTCCTCGATCAGCGGGCCGATGACGTCCGCCGCGACGCGTCGCTCCGCGTCCTTCACCTCACGCGCCAGACGCCGGCCGAGGGCTTGCTGGCGTCGCAACATGACCTTCATCTCGCGCGCCAACTCGCGTTCGCGCTGGCGCAGGACGGTCTGCTCCGCCTCGCTGAGTCCTTGGAGTTGCTCCGGCTCCATGGGTTTGCCGTCTTTCAGCGGAACGAACATGACGCCGCCCTGCGGCAGCGGCTGCAGCGCAAAGCCTTTCTCGGCGGCATGTTGCTGCAAGGCGCGTGCAATCTCTTCGCCTTCATGGCCGTACCGTTCGGCAAGCTGCTCCTTTTCCTCCTCGAATGTCTCCTTGCGAAAGGTCTCCGGGAGGAGGCGCTTCAGCTCTTCGACGAGCTCGAGAAGGTCGCGCCGCAGCTGCTTGCCTTGACCGGCGGGCAAATAGAACGTGCGTGGCCGGTCACGGTTCTGAAAGTTCTGCACGAGGACGCGGTCACCAGGCCGCGGCACGTCACGACTGAGGTCTCCGAGCAACGCCGCCAGCGTCTGCTCGCGCTGCGTGCCACCGAGGCCGCAGACATAGATATTGTAGCCGGCATGGTCGATCCGCAGGCCCAATTCCAGCGCCGCTAGCGCACGCTCCTGGCCGACCCAATCCGGGGGCAGCGCGATTTCCGCGGTCGTTTGGAAAGCCAGATCCGCCGCCGGGATCTTGAACTCCGCCTCGGCGGCAGACAACTCGCGCGGCAACGCTGCGGGAGTGGCTCGCGTCTGATTGTCGTCGATCACGGCAGGTGGCGGCGGATGTGGACAGTCAGATGCGCCCCCTCGATCCGCGCTTCTAGACCTTCGGGTTCCGCTTCTGCAGGCAAGGTAACCGTTTGACGCAAGGTGTATTCGCGCTGTGAACGACTCCAGCTCGACGTCCCGTGGCGCTGCTCCTGCTCACTGCGACGGTGACCGAGGACCGTGAGCCGCCTGCCTTGGACCTCAACCTTCAGATCCTCTGCGCGCATTCCTTCGACCGGAATCTCCACCAGCCAGCCGTCATTGACGTCACGGATTGCCGCGGGCGACAACTGGCGCGGCGCACCACCCCACGGGCGGCGGATCAGCTCATCGAACAAGCGGTTGATTTCGTCGACCACCGACGGCAGCGCCATGAGCCTCTGCTACCACTGGCGCGCGCACCTCGCAACGTGCAAACCCCGGCCATTGCGATGGACATCCTCAAGCGCTGTTGGTACTGACTCTGGCATTGCCATCGGAGCGGAAGGAATCGATGCCCGGCGTCGTTCGAGTCACTGCAGCAGGGCGAGTTGCCTTCATGTCGAAGGGCGACGGAACGTCCGCCGGAAGGCCCACCGGGCGTGAGTCCATCGACCGTATCCAAGATGTCTAGCCGCCGCATGCGTCGCCCCGTCGTCTACAGCAACGGCGCCAACCGCTGCTTTGGTTGTGCACCGACCAACCCGGAGGGACTGCGGCTCAGCTTCGTTGAGAACGACGATGGCGTCGAGGTC
>CAZTDK010000487.1:0-5484 GCA_964611965.1 uncultured Binatia bacterium (SeqCode)
CATCGAGCGGATGACGGGACAGCAGGTAGCCGTAGTCGGAGATGTTGAGCCGTGGGTTGCCGTAGGCGCGCGCCAGGCGATCCACCTCGTCGCCCGACAGCCGGATCCGCTGGCGCAGCCAGTCGCCGAGCGCATACGCATCGGCGCCCGGATTCCAGGCGTAGAAGAGCATGGCGAGATGGCGCGGCGAGTCCGCCCGGCTGCCCAGCAAGCGGTCGATGACGTCAGCGGACGACAGACCGTGGTACGTGCGATAGGCCTGATAGAGAAAATGCTGCGCCTCGTCGTCGGCGATGGCAGTGAGCATGCGCTGGCGCTCCGGATGATCGGGATCGTCCAGCACCGCGGCGGCGTCGTACGGCAGCCGCGCCTCATGGTAGCGCACCAGGTCGCGCATCAAACGAATGAACACCAGGTTCACCGAGCGCTGCAGGCCGTCGTGCACCGACGTGATCCGCCCGTTGTCGGTGCGGTCGAAGTTGCCAAACGAGTGCATGCCGCCACCGGTGAAGAACCCTTCGTACGGGCTGGCCGAGTAGCGGCGCGCCAGCGCACGCTGCAAGAAGCCGTCGAGATCGACGTGCGGCTCGTGTTGCAGGGTCTCCGCCGCCCACTTGGTGATCGGATCGCGTGCCGCGCGCGCCTGCGCCGCGAGCGCTTTGCCGTCGAGCCCGCTGAGCTCGTGATGGAGTCCGGCCACGAGCTCGAGGTAGTGCGCCAGGGTGCGCAGCTTCGCGGTGCTGCCGAGCTCCATCTTGACCCCATCGTTGATGTCGAATGGCCGATCGAGATTGTCGGCGTGCACGCGCAGCACGTTGCCCTCGGGCACACGCTCGAAGAGCATCAGACTGTAGATCACCTTGCGCGGATCTCCGATGCGCAGCAGATGCTCGCCCTTCAAGCCGTTGGCGGCGACGAATTTCGGATCGGCGAGCTCCTGAAACAGCTCGGACACCTGGCCTTCCATGGGGACATCGATCGGGCTGGAGACTTCGAGGTGCAGGCGATCGAGAGCGTAGAGGCTGGGGACGTCGAGCATGCGCATCAGCGTCGTGCGCACGGCGTTGGGGGCCTTTTGCTGCACGAAAGATACGGGGGGCGGCACCGGGGCGCGGGGCAGGAACGTAATCGGCGTCGCCTTGAGCGCCTGCGCGAGGTCGTCGGCGATCACGCCGTTCCTGGCCAGCAGGTCGACGTAGTCGTTCACCTTGTGATCCAGCTGCGAGTGCGATTCTACGAGGTAGGTCGTCGGCGCGCGGACGGCGATGATCAAGGCGAGCGCGTGCTTGAAGGCGCGCACTTTCTCCGGCGTGAGCTGTGGACTGACCAGCGCCCGGCGCACATCATCCAAACGCAAACCGAACCACGCATACAGCCCGTCCCCCAAGCCATAGAGCTCTCCGTAACCCGGTGCCGCGGCGAGCGGCAGGGTGTTGAGATAGTCAACGACGATCTGGCGCCGCGCCATGCGGGTGTCCGGTCCGTCGGCGTAGGCCTTGAGACTGGCACCGATCAGCTGCCGCAATTTCTCGGACGCCCCGCTGGTGCGGCCGCGCGGCGAATGGCGATACTTCTCCAACTGGGTGGCCAACGTGCTGCCACCCTGCAGCGGCACCGAGAAGCCGATCTTTCCACCAGCGTACAGCAAGCCGGCTTTCGCCAGGCGGCCCCACTCGATCACCGGGTTGGCGCGCGGATCGAACGGCGTCAGGAGCTCGTGGTTCTCGATGAACAGCAGCGCGTCGACGAGCAGCGGCGGAACATCCTCGAACCGCCCGAAGCTCCGCCCGGTGTTCACGGCATTGAACAGGATCGAGTCGTTCCTGCCGTGGATGGTGAGACCGGTCACCGGTGGTTCGCGGTACGGCGGTGCGACTCCCCAGGCGAGGAGCCTGGCAAGCTCGGGAGACACGCGTGCCTGCTCGGACACCTGGAAGCCGTCCGCCTGGAGTCGTGGCTGGAACACCGGCAACTGCGAATAACCGCGCCGCACGTCGAATGGACCGTCCAGTGGGAAGGCGATCCGCGGGCTCGCGCCCGGCGCCACCGCATACTGGACGCGTGCCGCCCAGCGCGAGAACTGCTCCGCCTCCCAGGCAGAGGTCTGGATCTCGTACATCACGAGCGCGCCGACAACCACACCCAGCGTCAGTTCGACGAGCCCGAGGGTGTGACGGGCGATGAGCGCTACGAGGCTGTGGTCAACTCCGGCGTGCGCTTGGGGAAGCGCACTGGTGGTCTGCGCCGCGGCAGGCGGCCCAGTTGATGATGCCTTGATCCACACGGGAACGGCCTGGTTGATTTCAACTGTATCGACGCGCGTGGCATTGGACAATTCGTTTTCTTGGAAATGTGATCGGCGCTCGATCGGCGCGCCTTGGATCACACGCTGTGCGCTGTTGGAGTACCCATGAGCCACGCTCGTCCAAGACAGTGAAAAGGAAGCGCCCTTCGCCCAGGCCACTTCCGGCATGGGAGAGGGTTGGGTGAGGGCCGTCAGGCTGGCGCATCGGATTTCCGAAGGAGCGGACAGCTTGCAGCCTCTCAAACTGACGCCGCCAAGACTGAAGTCTTACGCGGCGTGCCGTTTGGAGCGCGTCGTTCGCACGGCCGTGTGGCGAAGGTCTGGCGGCGTGCGCTCCGCCGGCCGAGCGCGGCGCAGCGGCGGATGACGGCTGCGATGTTTCCCAGCGCGGCCCGGCTCCTTCGAGGCCGCGCTCGATTGATCGGGCACGGCGCCGGTTCGTTCGGACACCGCGAGGGTTCAGTCGCTCACGGCGCCCGAATGAACCCTCGGCATCTTGGAATTTTCGAGCGCGGCGCTCGAATGAACCCTCAACTCGTCCGAAATTTCGCAGCCGGCGCTCGAATCAACTTTAACGATGACATGGCGTCCAATTGATCGCGTGCACGCGTGTCTCGCGAATTGATTCGTTCCGCGCCTGTTGCTTCACGCAAACGATCAGAAAATGGAGCCTCTCATGCTCGATTGATGTCGAAACCCACGGTGTTGAACCTGCCGGAGAATGAAACCACGAAGAAAACTGAAAGAGAAGATTCTCAATTTCTCCCTTCGCGGTCTTTGTGTCCGTCGCGGTAAACACTCTTTGGTCAATGGCAGATTCCTTCGGGATCAGGACGATCTGAGGCTGGACAATTGCGGTCTCCATTCGCACTACAGGCAGAGAAAGGAGATAGGGGTGGCCCGTAGGGCAGGGAAGCAGCATCGAGCGGGGCCACATCCCTTGCAGAAACTTTCTCGTATTCAATTAGATCATTACATGATACTAAAACCAAACACATGCTCACGGCAGCCCGCGTCATCATCAGCAAGTGTTCGGTATCGCCGCGCCTCTGCGTTGCCATTTTCTACTTTCCAGACCTGTTCCCACTCCGAGCTTGTGCATGAGGAGGCGCACACGCGAGCATTGACGTTATCGGATACACCAGATATTGGCAGGCCTGGGCCCAGCAATAGGAGGAGTCCTAGTGTCGAAACTTAAGGACAGGACCGACGAGTTTGCGGAGATTGCCAAGGCGCTCCGGAGAACCTTCAAGCGATTTGCTTCGAACTGTTTCTCCGACATCGATCAGATAGTGCTGGCCAGTCCCAAGTTCGCGCTCAAGGCGGTCGTGAGGTCAGCAACTGGAACATGAGAGGACTGGCGGCGACAATCGCCCCTCTAGGTCTAAGGGCTCAAGGTCACGAGATACACGCCCTCGTAGGTGTCGGCCCGTATAACCTGGCGATTGGAAGGTACACGCGGCTGACCGTGTCTCGGGGAACGTCTGGTAGTGAACCCTTACGTCAATTCGCCGTTAATGCCGCCTAGCCGCCGGCTGTCAATTCGGCCGATCCGCCTTGTGCCGGCAGTCCGCGGGCGGATCGCACAGCGTCGAGCTGAGACGAGGGAGCTTGCATGGGTTATCAGGGAGCCAGGCGCGTGAGCAGGCATTCGAAGGGTCGAGAGGATGGCGCCGTAGCGACGCGAATCTTCCTGAGCCACTCACATCGGGATGTGGCAATTGCGAAGGCCCTAAAGGCATTCCTCGATGATCTATTCGGTGAGCATGTCGACGTCCAGTTTTCCTCCGATCAGACTGCGGGTGGCGGCATCCCTCCTGGCGCCGAGTGGCTTCCATGGGTCACTGGGCGGATCAAGGAAGCCGATAAGACGTACGTGCTCCTCACGCCGAACTCGATGCACATGCCCTGGGTGCTCTGGGAGTCGGGGGCCGCGGCCGGGGTCGCACTCGCTGCCGAGAAGTCGAGTCCTGTCGTCCCCATCACGTTCGGCCTCTCCGACAACGATATCCCGAGTCCGTTTGTCAGCAGGCAGTGCGTCCGCGGTGACACCATTGAGGCCGGAGGTATCAATCGACTGGTTCAGGGTCTGAATCGAGACCACACGCCGCAAGCAGCAAAGGCGCTCCAGTTGAGGCTGAATTCTCACCGTCGGGACTTCCTTACCAAGGTCAAGAAGGCACTGCGGGATGCGGCGCGGATCGCGCCCGTGCTGCGGTCGGTTCACGAGGAGTTCCCGGCCAAGCGCCTGGATGGCTTTTGGGTCACGTGCTACGATTTTAAATCCGGCGGCAGGACGCTGTACCACGCGGACATTGCAGAGCTCAAGGCGGAATCTGATCAGCACATGAGGGCGAGAAACCACAGGCCCAAGCCTCACACCGAGAAGCATGACCGGCCGTTCCTCAACGAGATCGAGGTGGATTTAGCCCATCGGCAACTGATCGGCCATTGGAAGAACACGAGCGACATGCGCTACTTTGGCGCGATCCACCTCGCCGTTCAGACGGGGGAGAATGTCATGGAGGGTTACTACACCTGCCTCGCGAGTGACGTAACCGTCGGCTCCGGGCATTGGAAGTGGGTCCGTATCGATCCGAGGACGCTCGCGCGTATCAATCTTTCACAGATGGTGCTGCGGGCGCCGCGTGAGGTCAAGAAGCGACTCGCAAGCCACCGGAAGGACGCCGGCCCCCTGCGGCTCCGCGACGTTGTGGAGAAAACATAAATGGCGCTCACCAAGGACGAGGTCCGAGGCGCACTCGGCGTCTACATGCGGGCGTGGGTCGAACAGGATCCCGACCTGATCGTCACGATCTTCACCAGTTCCGCCACCTATCACGAGCGGGTGCTCGGGGAGCCGATCCGCAACCGAGAGGGAATCCGGCAATACTGGCAGGAGAAAGTGGTCGAATCTCAGGGCGCAATTGAGTGCGAGCTGTTGAATCTCTACCTGGATGGAGACACCGCGATCGCCGAGTGGGAAGCGCGTTTCGATGATCGTATCCAGGGAGTTCGCAAACGAATGCGAGAGGTGGCGATTCTAGAATTCGAGGGACGGCTGATCGCGAGTCTTCGTGAATACTGGTCCTCCGAACAGATCGGTGCGACGCGTTGCGGTGCGCACAACGTCCCGAGTCGCACCGCTTGAATGGCAGCCGAGCACATCTCCTGCGGCA
>CAZTDK010000488.1:0-5335 GCA_964611965.1 uncultured Binatia bacterium (SeqCode)
GGGCGGCAACGATGAGCACCGGGGCGATCTCGGTCCGCAACGGCATGTTGCCCGACACGAACACCACCGAGCCGTACTCGCCGAGGCCGCGCGCGAAGGCGAGCGCAAAGCCGGTAACGATGGCCGGCAGCAACGACGGCGCGATCACCCGCGTGAATGTCTGCGCGCGCGTCGCGCCGAGACAGGCGGCGGCTTCCTCGATCTCGGCATCGAGCTCGTCGAGGATCGGTTGCACCGTGCGCACGACGAAGGGCAGCCCGATGAAGGTCAACACCAGGACGATCGCCAGGCGCGAGTACGACCCCTGAATGCCGAGCGGTACGAGGAAGCGCCCGAGCCAGCCGGCTTTGACATACAAGCTCGAGTACACCAACCCGGCCACCGCCGTGGGCAAGGCAAACGGCAAGTCGACGAGCGCGTCGAACCAGCGCTTGAGAGGGAATTCGTAGCGCACCAGCACCCAGGCGACGAGCACACCAAGAAAGACATTGATCACGGCCGCGGCGAACGACGCGCCGAAGGTCAGCGCATAAGCGGCGCGCGCGCGCGGCGTCCACACCGCCGCCACGAATTCGTGCACGGTGAGCGACGCCGTCTTGAAAAACAAGGCGCTCAGCGGAATCACCACCAACAAGCCGAGGTAGAAAAGTGTGTACCCCAAGCTCAGGCGGAAACCCGGCAACACTCTGCGATTGACGTCGATCATCGAATGATCCCCAAGCCGCACGCCATTTCAACTCAGCAACAGCCACACGAGCGATCCAACGAGTCCCCACGCAATCGCGCTGATACTGGTGCCGAGCACGAAGCCGAGCAGCGGCAGGCCGGCACGGTCGACGTGGATCACAGACCGCCCGAAGACGCCGCCTCCGTCATAGGTCGAGAGCATGGCGGCTAATTCCCCGGCTTGTAGATACTGTCGAAGATTCCGCCATCGCTGAAGAACTTGGTGCTTGCCTCGGTCCAGTCCTTGGCGATGGCGGTGATCGGGAAGCGCTTGAGGTCAGGAAAGCTCGCCGCGTGCTGCTTGAGGATCTCCGGATCAATCGGCCGATAGTAATTCTTGGCGATGATCTCCTGGCCTTCCTTGGTGTACAGAAACTTCAGATACGCCTCGGCGGCGTCGCGCGTGCCCTTGCGCTTGACGTTGGCATCGACCACGGCGAGCGGCGGTTCGGCAAGGATGCTGATCGGCGGGTAGATGACCTCCAACTCACCGCCCGACTCGCTCACCTCCGGGTATGCTTCGTTTTCCCAGGTCAGGTGCACGTCACCGATTTTCTTCTGCGCGAACGTGGTCGTCGAGCCGCGCGCTCCCGAATCGAGGACAGGCGTCTGTTTGTAGAGCTTGGTGATGAACTCGCGCGCCTGTTCCTCGGTCCCACCACGCTGGGTCACCGAACCCCACGCGGCCAGCAAGCTCAGCTTGCCGTTCCCCGAGGTTTTCGGACTGGGTGTGACGATTTCAATGCCCGGCTTGACGATATCCGGCCAGTCCTTGATGCCTTTCGGGTTCCCTTTACGCACCACGAACACGATCGTGCTGGTGTAGGCCACGGCGTTATTCGGCAGGCGTTGCTCCCAGCCATTGTCGATCAAACCCGCCTTGCGGATCGCGTCGGTGTCCGGCCACAGCGCCAACGTCGCGACATCGGCGTCAAGCCCATCGATGATGGCGCGCGCCTGGGCGCTGGAGCCGCCGTGCGACTGCTTGATGGTCAGCGAAGTCCCCGTCTGCTTGGCGTATTGCGCAATGAATGACTCGTTCAGGGCGCGCCACAGCTCGCGAGTGGGGTCGTACGATACGTTGAGCAACTCGGCCGGCTTATCGGCGGCGCGCGCGGTCAGGCTGAATGCCGTCAGCGCCAGCGCCACGGTGGAGATCAGGATGGCCAGAACCGCGAACGCGCGGGCCGCCTGGGGTGCCGTAATTCGATGGTAGTGCATAAATGTTTCCCCTTTCGATACTCGTCAAATTTTTGAAACACGGGTGCATCGAGCCGGCGGGGCGCGCGATGCGGCGCGCGGCGCGGCAAATGAAAAGGCCCGGGAGGATGAACCTCCCGGGCCTTTGGAATCGCAAGTTATGGGTTCAGTGTTAGGGTGTGACGGAGCTGAACGCAGCGCGACCGCAAGCGCGAGAGGCCTCCCAGGCCTGGATACAACAGCAACAACACATTGCGGTACGAGCGTTCATCGCGGGCTGTTATGAACGAGTGCGCCGCGTGTGTCAAGTGGTTTATGCCAAAATTCGGAAGTGCTCCATCGCGGCGCCCGCGATTCGGCCGCTCGGAAGCGCCGGCGATCGCTCACACTTCTTCGCGAGCGAAGGTGGAGAGAGCGCAACGCGGCAATCGCCGCATTTCAAGCTCATTGCTCGCCGGGTCCTCGATTGGCACGGGCACAGTTTTCGCTGCACTCTCGGCACTGTGATCGACACGGAAACAGTCGGCAGCCTGCGCGAGGACATCCGCTTTGTGGGGCGGCTCCTGGGTGAAACCATCGGCGAGCAGTCAGGCGCCGCCATCGTCGCGCTGATCGAGGATATTCGTCGTACGGCCGTCCGCTTTCGGCGCGAGCAAGACCAAGAGGCACGACACGAGCTCGAAGCCAGACTCCGCGAGCTCGGCAATGAGGACTGCCTGGTTTGCGTGCAAGCGGCAACGCTGTTTGCCCAGCTTTCGAACATCGTCGAGGACCTGCACACCAACCGTCGCGAGCGTCACCGCGGCAGCGCAGCGGCGGCCCCGGCGGGCAGCATCGAAGCCGCCCTCGCTCGTTTGGCGGCGGTGGGTGTCGGCGCCGCGCCCATTGTCCGCTTCCTGCGCACGGCCCGGGTCGAACCGGTGCTCACCGCGCACCCGACCGAGGTCCGGCGGAAGAGCATTCTAGACCGCCAACGCGAGATCGCTCGGCTGCTCGCCGAGCGCGACCGGCTCGATCCGACACCGGCGGAGCGCCGCGACAACGATGACGCCTTGCGCCGCGCGCTGCTGACCCTCTGGCAGTCACGCCTGCTGCGACCGGCGCGCATCACGGTGGCCGATGAAATCGAAAACGGGTTGGATCATCAGCGCCGCACCTTCCTCGGCCAGGTCCCCCGTCTCTACGCGGAGCTCGAGGATCGGCTGGCGCTCGACCTTGGCGCCGGGAACGGAGCGCTTCCAGCGTTTTTGCGTATCGGCTGTTGGATCGGCAGCGACCGTGACGGCAATCCCTTCGTGACCGCCGACACGCTGCTATACGCCGCGGAACGACAATCCGCGGTCGTATTCGAGCACTATCTCTCGGAGACTCACGAGCTCGGCGCCGAGCTCAGCCTGTGCGCCCAACAGGTGCGCGTCGACGCGGCGCTGCAGCAGCTCGCCGATCGCTCGCCGGACACCTCGCCGCAGCGCGCCGACGAACCCTATCGCCGTGCCCTCGTCGGCATCTACGCGCGTTTGGCAGCGACCGCGCAGCATCTCGGGCAACGCGTCGCGCGCGCGCCGGCGGCAGGCGATGCCGAGCCTTACGCGGACAGCAATGCCTATCTTGACGATCTCGATGTACTCGACGGCTCGCTGCGCTGCGGGAACGCCGGCCGCATCGCCGGCGGGCGCTTGCGCGCCTTGCGGCGCGCGGTACGGGTCTTTGGCTTCCATCTGGCGCCACTCGATCTGCGGCAACACAGCGGCGTGCACGAGCGTGTGGTCGGCGAACTGTTGGCCCGCGCCGGCGCAGCCCCGGCGTACGCTACGCTCGCAGAGGATGAACGCCTCAGCCTGCTGGCGCGCGAGGTCGCCTCGCCACGTCCGCTGTCGTCCTCGCACATCCACTATAGCGCCGAAGCGGATGCCGAGATGCGGATCCTGCACACCGCGGCTGAGGTGCAGCGCCGCTTCGGCGCCGACGCCTGCGCCAGCTGTATCGTCTCCAAGACGGGAGCCGCCAGCGATTTGCTCGAAGTGGCGCTGCTCCTGAAGGAAGCCGGCTTGTTGCTCCCTGCGCCGCCGGTCGAGAACGGCCCCACCACGCCGAACGCACCCCGCCTCGCCCTCGATATCGTCCCCTTATTCGAAACGATCGACGACCTGCGCGGCTGCGCAGCGGTTATGGATCGGCTGTTGTCGCTGCCGGAATACCGACGGCTGGTGGACAGTCGCGATGGCGTGCAGGAAGTGATGCTGGGCTACTCCGACAGCAACAAGGATGGCGGCTTCCTGACGTCGAGTTGGGAGCTGTACAAAGCCGAGCACGATCTGGTGCGCGTCTTCGCCCACCATGGCGTGCGCCTGCGTCTGTTTCACGGACGCGGGGGCACCGTCGGACGCGGCGGCGGCTCGAGCCACGAGGCGATCCTGGCACAGCCGGCGGGCAGCGTCGCCGGCCAGATCCGCATCACCGAGCAGGGCGAGGTCATCGCCAGCAAGTACGCCGACCCGGAAGTCGGTCGTCGCACCTTGGCAACGCTGGTGGCGGCGCTGCTCGAGGCCAGCCTGCTCCCACCTCCGGACGCGGCGCTGGAGAGCGCGGTCTTTCACCCGCTGATGGAGCAGCTCAGCACGACGGCACACTCTGCTTACCGTGCTCTCGTGTATGAGACACCACACTTCATCCACTACTTTCGTCAGGCGACGCCCATCAGTGAAATCGCCGCGCTCAACATCGGCAGCCGCCCGGCGGCGCGGGTCACCTCGGATCGCGTCGAGGACTTGCGCGCCATTCCCTGGGTCTTCGGCTGGGCGCAGAGCCGTGCGCTGTTGCCTGGGTGGTATGGCTTCGGCTCGGCCGCCGAAGCCTATCTTCGCGAGCACGATGAAGCAGGCCTCGAGGATCTGCGGCGCATGCACCGGGACTGGCCTTTCTTCCGCTCGCTGCTGGGGAACGTGGATATGGTACTTGCCAAGACCGACATCGCGATCGCGGCGCGTTACGCCGCCCTGGTCGAAGATGCGACGTTGCGGCACGCCGTGTTCCACCGCGTCGAGGAGGAATTCCGGCGCACGCGCCAAGCGCTCTTCGCCATCACCGGTCAGCGCGAATGCCTCGAGAGCAATCCGACGCTGGCGCGCAGCATCCGCAACCGCCTGCCCTACCTCGATCCCTTGAACCACCTGCAACTCGAGCTCTTGCACCGCTATCGCGGCGGTCGGACCGACGAGGTGATCCAGCGCGCCCTGCACATGACCGTCAACGGCATCGCCGCCGTCCTGCGCAACTCAGGCTAGGGCCTGCGGCCGGCGTCTCTTCTATGGACCGCTCCCGTTGGTCGCTGCGAACTGCCAAGTCCGACAGGCTGCTAGGGCCTGCGGCCGGCGTCTCTTCTATGGACCGCTCCCGTTGGTCGCTGCGA
>CAZTDK010000489.1:0-5449 GCA_964611965.1 uncultured Binatia bacterium (SeqCode)
GCCCGCTCCCCCCTTCGGGGAGCCTCAGGACAGGATTGGTCGCTAGGGGCTGCCAGGTCCGGCAGACTGCTAGACGGCTGCAACTTTGGATTCACGAGTATTGCCACGCTGAAGAGAATGGACCGGGAACCGGGAATACAGAATGGAGAACCGGCAAATGGACGAAGTATGACGGATGCGGTCTCCGCACTAACCGGCTCTCCATTCCCGGTTCCGTCGTTCCCGGTTTTCCATTTTCTTCTGCTCCGGTCACGGCAAAATCACATACGACCACGTTTCCGTCAGCGTATCGCCGCCTTTATCGAGGAAGGCGCGCAACTCCAGCGGCTCCTTGCGCTTCGGCTTCACTTCGAAGGTCAGGCGCCAGCCGCCGGTCACCGGGTTCTTCACCACGTGCTGATCGAACAGGTCCGCCGCTTCGGCCTCGGAGGCGACGCTGACCACGCCGCGCAACACCTGATCGGCGGGAATCGCCTCCAGCTTCTTGCCGGCGAAGTCGACGACGAAACGGTAGGTGTCTTCCTGGTTGCCGCGGTCGCGACGGGTGGCCACGACGCGGCCGCTGGGCGAACGCCCTGCATCCTCGCCGTACCAATACTGCGTGTATGCGTACACCGCGGTTTCGTCGACCTTTGGCGGTTTCTCCGGCGCCCAGAAGGCAACGATGTTGTCGTTGGTATCGGACTTCGTCGGGATCTCCACCAATTCGACGTGCCCGTCTCCCCAATTGCCTTGCGGCACCACCCAGGCACTCGGACGTTGATCGGCGCGCGTCTCCAAGTCCTGATAGTGATCGAAGTCGCGATCCCGCTGAATGAGCCCGAAGCCTTTCGGGGTCGGCATGTGGAAGGCGCTGACGTTCAACGTCTTCGGGTTGTCGAGCGGGCGCCAGAGCCACTCACCGCCGGTAAAGCTGAGCAGCAGCCCATCGGAGTCATGCACTTCGGGACGGAAGTCCTCGAACTGGCGCGTCGTGTCTTCACCATGGAAGAACATACTGGTCAGCGGCGCAATGCCGAGCTTCTTCACCTCGCGGCGGAAGAACAGCCGTTCCACGACAGACACGCTCGTCTGGTCGCCCGGTTGAATGACGAAACGATATGCTCCGGTCACGCTTGGGCTGTCGAGAAGCGCGTACACGGTCATGTCCTTGCTTTTCGCGGTGGGCGCCACCAGCCAGTACTCTTTGAAGAAGGGAAACTCCTCGCCGGAGGGGAGCGCCGTGTCGATCGCCAACCCACGCGCCGAGAGTCCGAACACCTGTTGCTTGCCGACGGCGCGGAAGTAGCTGGCGCCGAGAAATACGATCACCTCATCGTAATACTGCGGCGTCTTGATCATCGTATGGATGCGAAAGCCGGCGTACCCGAGGTCCTGGGGCACGCGGCTGGCGAAATCGCTTTTGCCATAGTCGAACTGGCTTGGCGAAAACTCCAGCGGTTGGACGCCCTTGGCGTCCACGACGTTGATTGCCACGATGCGATTGTAATACAGGCCGGGGTGAAAGAACTGCACCCGGAACGGCAGGTGGCGATCCTCCCACAGCGCCTTCTCCGGACGAAACCGGATGTCGCGCCACTGGTCATAACTGATCTTCAGCAACCAGTCGGGG
Organism: uncultured Binatia bacterium (SeqCode); assembly: GCA_964611965.1. Classification (GTDB taxonomy): domain Bacteria; phylum Desulfobacterota; class Binatia; order HRBIN30; family HRBIN30; genus CAZTDK01. The sequence continues at coordinate 1,613 of CAZTDK010000489.1, forward strand.
ACCTGCTGCTTCGGGTCATGGTAGGCGTCCTTGGCGAGTTGCTGCGCCTTCTCCGTCACGTCATTGAGATCGAAGGCGACGGCGACGCGCGCCAGCCCAGCCACGACCAGGACACAGACCATGGTGCGCAGCAGACGCGCCGGCAGGGTGCCGCGCCCAGTGCACAGCGTTCTGCAGATCTCGGGTACCCCTCGTTGACATGGCATCCTAGGGACTTCCTCCGGGCAACGGTTCATGCGCTAGCCGACGCGGCCGAGTCAAGGGTCACACACTCGGTCGACGACCGGCCTGCCGTTGTATCGCGTCCGCCCCCACTGCGGAAGGCCTGGGGGCCTGCGGCCGGCGTCCCTTCTATGGACCGCTCCCGCTGGTCGCTGCGGACTGCCAAGTCCACCCGGCTGCCCGGGCCACGATTGGAGCCGGCGTGCCCTCACGCCGCTCTTTGTTGGACGATTGATCCCGGACATGTCGCGTCGAGGCGTGGCGGAGAATGGAACCACGAAGGGCGCGAAGCTCACGAAGGAATGGGATCAGGAGTCTGCGGGAGGCGTCCGCTCAACAGCTTGCGCAGGGCGCTTGGAACACTGCCAGACGGGGGCCACAGGGCCAAGGCCAATGCCGGTGAGTTAACGATCGTCCGCGATGGTAGGCACCCCCTTCGACAGGCTCAGGACATGCTTCGAGACGGCCGCTGAGGAGATGCGGCCGCCTCAGGGTGAGCGGCGTATTGTCAGGGAACATTGAGGTTTCCGCTCATCCTGAGGAGGCGCCGTCTCTTCAGGCGCCGTCTCGAAGGATGCGATCTTGGCAGGATGCCGCCTATCTGGCGGCAAGGTCAGGGCGGCGGCATATACAACGCCGACACGCTGAATCTTGCCGGCTGCGTAGTGAGCGGCAACTCGGCGATCGGTTGATAACGGATCAAGCGAAGTCGGCGGCGCCGGTCTCTACAACCGAGGCACGGCCGTTCTGAGCGACTCCACGCTCAGCGGTAATAGGGCCACCAATGCAGTGGCCGATTCCACCGAGGGCTAAAGCCCCCGGCTCAGTGAAAGAAAGCCCGGTGAACCGGGCTCCGGAATTTTGGCGCACTGTGAGTAAGCCCCGTTTTTTCAGGGGCTGTATCGAGGCGCCGCATCCACGACGTGGCGCCTCAGGTGTGGTAAGGCGTCGCGCCATGCCGTCGTTCCCGCGCCTCGGGCTTGTCCTGCTGTTGCCGCTCTGTGCCGCGTGCCGTACAGATTCGAGCGCCCCGGAGGTTATCGACTTCTGGGCAATGGGACGCGAGGGTGAAGTCGTGCAGCAGTTGGTCCCGGAGTTCGAACTCCGCGTCCCCGGCGTCCACGTGCGCGTCCAACAAATTCCCTGGAGCGCCGCACACGAGAAATTGCTGACGGCATTCGTCGGCGACGCCATGCCCGATGTCTTCCAAGTCGGCAACACCTGGATTCCCGAGCTCGTCGCCATCGCGGCGCTCGAGCCGTTGGACGCCCGGCTGGCCGCGTCGACTACGGCCCGCGCCGCCGACTATTTCCCCGGGATCCTCGACACCAACGTGATCGACGGCGTCACCTGCGGCCTGCCGTGGTACGTCGACACCCGGTTGCTCTTCTACCGCAGCGACCTGCTCGCGCAGGCGGGTATCGCGCAGCCGCCGACGACCTGGGAGACGTGGCTCGATGCGATGGTGCGCGTCAAGCAGCGGGCCGGCGCGGGCAACTATGCGATCCTGCTGCCCGTGAGCGAGTGGCAGACGCCGGTCATCCTGGCGTTGCAGCTGAACGCCACGCTGCTGCGCGACCACGGTCGCTACGGCGACTTTCGCAGCCCACCGTTCCGTCGCGCCTTTGCCTTCTACCTCGATTTGTTCGCTCGCGGCCTTGCCCCGCGCGCTGGCGATGCGCAGGTCGCCAATCTGTATCAAGACTTCGCTAACGGATTCTTCACGTTCTACATCACCGGACCGTGGAACATCGGCGAGTTCAGTCAGCGCTTGCCGGCCAGTCTGAGCGATCACTGGACGACGGCGCCACTTCCGAGCCCGGACGGCACGTATCCCGGAACTTCGGTGGCCGGCGGTGCCAGCTTGGCGATTGGCCGGCATTCGAAGCATACAGACGTGGCGTGGAAATGGATTGAGTATCTGTCGGAGCCGGCGCAGCAGCTGGCGTTCTACCGTTTGACCGGCGATCTGCCGTCGCGGCAGTCGGCATGGAGCGACCCGGCACTCGCCGACAATCGCTACGCACAGGCCTTCGGAACACAGTTGGAGCATGTTCGCTCAACGCCGAAGATCCCGGAGTGGGAACGCATCGCCACGCTGATCACCGACTACGCCGACGCGGCGATTCGCGAGCGCATGACGGCCGACGCAGCGCTGAGCGCGCTGGATGCCGACGTCGACGCGTTGCTCGCCAAGCGGCGCTGGATGTTGGAACGCGACGACACCCAGCAAGGACCGGGCGCGCCATGAGATCGAAAAGGTTAGCTGGCGGCACGCCGCGGCTGGCCCGGCGGTTGAAACCGCGGCAACAACGGCACCCAGCTCGCCTGCGCGAGCTCCCCACCGCTCCCCCGTCTTGCGCACGCGGAGGGGGGAGTCCGCGCAGGCGGACTTGGTGCCTCTCGTTGCCGCGAATTCATTCGCCGGGGCCAGCTGCTCTGCAAGCCCACGGCGGGGTGCAGGATGCGTAGCCGTCACCGCCTGTCCCCGGCGTGGTACTTCCTCGCCCCGGCGCTCAGCGCGATTGCCGTTTTCTTTTTTCTCCCGGTCGCGGCGTCGGTGCTGCTGAGTCTCACCGACTTCGACATCTACGCCATCGCCAGCCGCGCGAACCTGCGGATCGTCGGCGGCGCAAACTACGCGCATCTGTTGCACGACCCGCTGTTCTGGATTGCCTTGCGCAACACGGTGTACTTCGTCGTCGTCGCCGGGCCGCTGTCCGTCGCCGTCTCGCTGGCAGCCGCGCTGCTGCTGTCCGCCAAGCTGGTACGCTTCAAAGGCGTTTTCCGCACCATTTTCTTCTTGCCCGTGGTCGCGACGCTGGTCGTCGTCGCCGTGGTGTGGCGCTACGTGTATCACCCGCGCTTCGGTCTGCTGAACCACGGCTTGGGCGCGCTGGGAATCGGCCCGATCGACTGGCTCGGCGATCCCCGCTGGGCGCTGCCGGCGATCATCTTGATGGCGGTGTGGAAGAACTTCGGGTTCAACATGGTCATCTTCATCGCCGGCCTGCAGGGGATCCCCGAGCGCCTCTACGAGGCCGCGAGCATCGATGGGGCACCGCCCTGGCAACAGTTCCGCCATGTCACGCTGCCGATGCTGGCCCCGACCTTCGCCTTCGTCGCGCTGATGACGCTCATCGGCTACTTTCAGTTGTTCGCCGAGCCGTATGTGATGACGCAGGGCGGTCCGGCACATAGCACCTTAAGCATTGTCCTGCTCATGTATCAGGAAGGCTTCCGCTGGTGGAACATGGGATACGCGGCGGCGGTGGCATTCACGCTGTTTGCGATTCTCCTGCTCCTCACCCTGGTGTCGTGGCGCTTACGCGCGCGTCAAACCGGTAGCGCGCTGGCCGTGGGGACGGGACGATGAAACGTGCGCTGCGCGCGCTCGCCGTGCACCTGCCGCTCGCCCTGGGTGCCGGATTGACGCTCTTGCCGCTGCTCTGGATGGTTTCCGCATCGCTCATGCCGACCGGTGAGGCGACCGCCCTGCCACCGCGATTGTGGCCGAGCACGGTCACGTTCGAACACTATGCGGCGTTGTTCACGCGGCTGAATCTGGCACGCGCGCTGGCCAACAGCGCCGTGCTGGCGGCGGCGGTGACGGGC
>CAZTDK010000490.1:0-5434 GCA_964611965.1 uncultured Binatia bacterium (SeqCode)
GCTTGCCAACCGCCAGCACGCGGACGCCCGCTTGAAACAACACTTGAGCGACCAGGAGCCCCAGCTTGCCGTCACCGAGCACGACACAGTCGGTGCCGGGTGCCAGTGACACTTGATCGAGGATCTCGAAGGCGGCGGCAAGCGGCTCGGTGAAAACCGCCTGCTCGTCGTCGACCGCGCCGGAAACACGATGCAGGTTTGCCAGAGGCACCGCGACGTATTCGGCGAACGCACCATCGGCGTTGAGAATGCCCATGACGCGTCGGGTCGGGCAATGCCGTTGCAAGCCGCGGTTACACATTGCACAGTGGCCGCATGCGAAGTTGATTTCTCCGACGACGCGCTGCCCATACCAATCGGCGGCACCTTCCGAGACGGTACCGACAAACTCGTGGCCCAGCACCCCACGGAATCCCATGTAGCCTTTCACCAACTCGAGGTCGGTGTTGCAAATGCCGGCGACACTGACCCGCACGATGGCGACACCGTCTGCTGGTTGCGGACGAGGATGATCGACCACTTGTGCAACATTGCCATCCCAGAGCAAGGCGCGCATGTCGCGTTGAGTGTAGTGAAGAGAATGGAAAACGGAAAACGACGAAACCGGAAATCAAAAGTCAGGATTCAATGTAGTGTGAGCAGGAGGGGGGGAGTTCGGACAGAGCCCTTGGGGGAGCCAAGGAACTCTGTCCGAACGGTCAACACAACCGGGGGGGTTGTGAGCGCGATAAGCAAAGAATGTTGGGTCGTTGTCTCTTGTCTTCTCCAGTCGTTCGGGGCAGCCCGGATCAGGAAAACTCTACAGCGCCGCGAAACGGTGTCGGTACCTTGCAACGGATCATGCCGATCATCTGACCGTCGAGCCGCACTACATACGCTCGCCAATGTGGGAGCCAAGTAAGCTTGATCATTGCCGCCGTCCCTCGCTGCCTCCGTCGAAAGCAGGTGTCGTGCCAATACAAAAACGACTGCGGTGATGTTCCGGAGACATTGCTGACTCATCCAGATGCCCAAGATGCAGGCTCATGTGTCCAGCAGCGATGAAAATGTAGTCGCCTCAATGTTACAGGCGGCAAGCCGATGATCCGGCAACCCCTATTGCAATGTGAAATACAAAAAGAACTCGCGATTGCCCTTCGGACCCACGATTGGAGATTCGCACACCCCGTGGCCGTGCAGCCCAAGGTGTGCGCCACATTCCGCAATGGCCTGCACGACGGCCTGGTGCTGCGCCGGATCGCGCACCACGCCGCCCTTGCCGACCTCGCCCTTGCCGACCTCGAATTGCGGTTTGACCAGTGCTACGACACCGCCGCCCGGGTGCAGCAGTCCGATTGCAGTGGGCAAAACGAGGCGCAAGGAAATGAACGACACGTCGATCACCACGAGGTCGATGGCTTCCGGCAGCTGCGCCGCTTCAAACGTGCGGATGTTGGCGCGCTCGAAGAGGGTGACGCGCATGTCCTGCCGCAGCTTCCAGGCAAACTGGCCGTAGCCGACATCGACGGCGTACACGTGGCGCGCGCCGCGCTGCAGCACGCAATCGGTAAATCCACCGGTGGACGCGCCGATGTCGGCGACCACCACTCCGTGCACGTCGATGCGCCAGTGATCGAGCGCGGCTTGCAGCTTGAGTCCGCCGCGGCTGACGAAGGGAATGTCGGCGCCGCGCACCTCAATCGCGGCATCGACGGCTACGAGGTCGCTCGGCTTCGCGAGCCGTTGATCGGCGAGCCATACCTCGCCCGACATGACCAGCCGCCGTGCCCGCTCGCGGCTGCCGACAAGGCCGCGGTCCACCAGCAGCTTGTCGACGCGGACCCGCTTGGCGGGCATTACGCGGCGCAGGCGCGCCCGACCACGAAGCGCGCGATTGCCCGCAACGGCTCGGCGCGCTCATGGAACGGTCGGAGCTCGCGCAGCGCATTGTGGAGGAGCTCGCGCGCCCGTTCCTTGGCGGCGGACAGACCGAGGAGGGCAGGGAAGGTGGCCTTGTGACGCACCTGGTCGCCGCCGCCCTGCTTGCCGGTGACCGCGGCGGACCCCTCGGCGTCGAGGATGTCATCGGCAATCTGAAACGCCAGCCCGATCCCGTCGGCGTAGCGCGTGATCCGTCGCAGCTGCTCGCCTTGGGCACCACCGAGGATGGCGCCGGCACGCGCCGCGGCGCGAATCAGGGCGCCGGTCTTGCGGATGTGGATCCACTCGACGGTCGGCAGGTCGGCGGGGGAATTCTCCGCGCTCATATCCGCCGCCTGTCCCGCCACCATGCCACGCGCCCCGGCGGCCTTGGCGACTTCGGCAAGGACCTGGAGGCTGCGTGCGGGGTCGGCGCCGGGTTTTGCCGCCGCTTCGGCCATGATGCGGAAGGCTTCGGTCAGCAAACCATCGCCCGCGAGAATGGCCAAGCCTTCGCCGAACACCAGATGGCTCGTCGGCTTGCCGCGACGGAGCGCGTCGTTGTCCATCGCCGGAAGATCGTCGTGAATGAGCGAATAGGTGTGGATGAGCTCGATGGCGCATGCAAAGGGCAGGACCCGGCCGGCTTCGGCACCCACCGTGTCGCCGGCGGCCAACGCGAGAATCGGCCGAATACGTTTGCCGCCGGAAAACAGGGTGTAGCGCATCGCCTGCGTGAGCTTGTCGGGATGCGAGGATGGGACGCAGCGCTCCAGAAAGCGGTCGATCTGCTGCTGCCGTCGTTCCAGGTACGGCTCGAGCTTCACGGCGCTACTCCTTGCCGCCCGCGGCGGGATCCAGTGGCTCCAGCGCCAGCCGTCCGTTGGTGTCGCGGCCGAGCACCTCGACGCGGGCCTCCGCCGCATTGAGCCGTTCGTTGAGCAGGCGCACCAAGGTCACACCGGTTTCGAAGGCCGCCAGCGCGTCCTCCAGTGGCAGCTCGCCGCTCTCGAGCCGCGCGACGACGGCTTCGAGCTCCGCCATGCCCTGGTCGAATGGCTGTTCGTCTCTCCTGTCCTTCATGCTCGTTCCCTCATCCTTGCGACCCGTCGACGCGCACCCGCGCCGCGCCGTGCGCGAATGTCAGCTGCAGCGCGTCACCGTCAGCGAGCCCGGTGGCATCGCGCACGACGCTGCCGTCGTCGACCCGGCGGGTGATGCTGTAGCCGCGCTCCAGTACGGCCAGTGGACTGAGTGCCTGCATGCGCTCGGCGGCGCCGCGGAGACGTTGGCGTGCCTGCCGTACGCCGGTTGTGGCGGCGCGCAGGGCCCGCTCGTTCAGCTCGTCGATGCGTTGCCGAAGGATCTTCAGCGCCCGCCGTGGATCGCGCAGCTGGCGTGCCTGAACCGCCACTGCCTCACGCCGGCGGCGAATCAACCGCAAGGCCGCGGCGCGCAACGCCAGCGCCGTTTGATCGAGCCACTGCGCGAGCTGACGCCGGTCGGGCACCACCAGCGTTGCCGCGGCGGTCGGCGTCGGCGCGCGGCGGTCGGCGACGAGGTCGGCGACCGTGACATCGATCTCGTGGCCCACGGCGGACACGACCGGTGCGCTCGAGGCGGCAATGGCCCGTGCCACCCGCTCGTCGTTGAAAGCCCACAGGTCTTCGAGCGAGCCGCCACCGCGCCCGACGATGATGACGTCGATGGCGCCCAGGCGGTTGAGCTCACCAATGCCTTGCACGATGTCGACCGGCGCCTCCTTGCCTTGCACGCGTACGGGGCGGACGACAATGCGCACCCCGGGCAGGCGGTGGCGCAGCACGACGAGCATGTCGTGGATCGCGGCGCCCCGGAGTGCCGTGACGATGCCCACGCCCTGCGGGAGGAACGGCAGCGGGCGCTTGCGGCTCTCATCGAACAGCCCTTCCACAGCGAGCCGCTTCTTGAGTTGCTCCAACGCCAATTGCATGCTGCCGAGACCACGCGGCTCCATGCTATCGACGTAGAGCTGGAGATTGCCGCGCACCTCGTAGAGGCTGACGCGGCCGCGCACCGTCACCTCCATGCCGTCTTCCGGACGGAACGGGAGCGCTTGGTTGGCGGAGCGAAACATGACGGCGGCGATCTGGCTGCGTCCGTCCTTCAGAATGAAGTAGAAATGCCCCGAGGGTGGCACACGAAAGTTGGAGATCTCGCCGACCACCCAGCAGTCGCCGAGGCCGAGCTCGAGCGCCTCGCGCACGCGCTGCGCGAGTTGCGACACCGTCAGCGGGGTGACCATCGCCGGCATGCCAAGGGGCAATTGCATGCGGCCGACTGTAACAGAAGCCTCAGCGGCGGGACAAGGATGGCTGATTGACGATGGCCGATACGGGCACCAGCTCCACCTGCGCGGCGCCGAACTCAGGCAGCACGGCGCGCAGCGCGTTCAGGGTTGCCGGACGCGGATGGCCGATGGCGATGATGTCGCCGCGCGTGCGGGCCAGCGTCAACACGCTGCGCAGCTGGTCGCGCACTGCCATGTCGTCGTCGACATCGTCCAGGAACACGCTGCGTTCCGCGCACGCCAGCGGCAAGCTGGCGGCCACCTGACAGGCGATGCTGTGCGGGGTCGTCCGGCTGTCGATGAAGAACAGCCCCGCGGCTTTGACGCGTTCGAGCACCCAGCGCATGCGTTCGGGGTCCGCGGTGAAGCGCGATCCCATGTGATTGTTCACCCCCGCGGCGTGCGGCACCGCGGCGAGCTCCAGATCGACGGTGTGCACGATCTCATCGTGATCCGCATCGATCTGCAGCACGTTGTCCGCGCCAAAGTCTTCGCCGCTCTCCGCTTCCATCGGGAGGTGCACCAGGACCTCCTGCCCGAGCAAGGATGCGAGCTCCGCCACCTCCTTGGAAAACGGGCGCGCCGGCATGACGGCAAAGGTCAGCGGAGCGCCGAGGCCCGCGAGCTCGCGCGCGACGCGAAGATCGTTGCCCAGGTCGTCGATGATGATCGCGGCCCGCGGCCGGTGGTTGAGCCAGTGCAGGGTCAGGCGATGGGTGAGCAAACCGTCGATACCGATTTGCACCTGCGCGCCGCCGGCATTCTCGGTGACCTCAACGGTGGTGTCGGGCGCGGCGGTGTGGATGGGGGCAAACAATTCGGCAATGGCGTCCGGCTTCTCCGGCGCGGGCAGGGTCAGCTCATAGCGTCGCAGCTGCCAGCGCAAGGCGCCTGAGCCTTGCGGCTCTTCACGCGGCGTGGGCAGGACGATCGGTAACTGCGCCAGCGCCTGGGTAACGCGGTCGATACTCGCGGGGAGTTGAGTGGTCCAGTTGCCGGCGCTGCGCGGTGGTGGCGTTGGACTGATGATGGGTGCGCTATCGCTCTGCAACAGGACTACATCGACGTACAACAGCAGTCCTATCCCAACGGATACGCACAGGCTCAAAAAACCATGCAGAACAGTGAATGGCGCACGTCGAATCCGGAGCCAATTCACCATTCACCATTCAGCATTCACCGTTTTGCAGCCGGCATGACGCCGCC
>CAZTDK010000491.1:0-5406 GCA_964611965.1 uncultured Binatia bacterium (SeqCode)
GTCCATAAGACCGAAAGCCCTCTCTACTACAACTTGATCGATCGCTTCGGCCAAGCCACCGGTGTCCCAGTGATTCTGAATACGTCGTTCAACTTGAAGGGCGAGGCCATTGTGACCTCGCCGGCCGACGCATTCAGCACCTTTGCGCGCAGCGGCATCGACGCACTGGTGATGGGAAACTGCGTTGTCCGCAAACCATCTTGAGGCCACGTGAAAGGTCGCGAATGGGTGGCGGGCATCGCCCTGGCCACGATCGGAGTATTGGTAGGCCTCGTCGCGCTCGAGGTCGGCGTGCGTTACCTGCACTTGGTGCCGGATCGGTTCTGGGAGCCGGATGCCTCTCGCGGTGTGCGCTTGATTGCCGGCAAGCGGGGATGGTGGACGCAGGAAGACCGCGAGTTCCTCGTGCCCGTACAGATCAACGGCGCTGGTTGGCGCGATGTCGAGCACGCATATGCGAAGCCGGCGGGGACCTTTCGCATCTTGATCGTGGGCGATTCGTTCGTCGAGGCGATGCATGTGCCGCTCGAGGCCACGTTTCCACGGTTGCTGGAGACCGAGCTGAATCAGGACGCCAAGGGTGCGCACATTGAAGTCGTCAGCACCGGCGTGAGTGGGTATGGCACGGCCGGCGAGTTGCTGCTCTTCGAGCAGGAAGGCAAGCGCTATCAGCCGGATCTCGTCGTGCTGGCCTTCTATCCGGGCAACGACGTGAAAAATAACAGTCCGACCCTCGAAGATACGCTCAAGCCGGTGTACGGGGCGGATGGGTCGTTGCAGAAGGTCGTGAGCACTGAACCCCACAAGAAGAAGCCACACGGTTGGCGCGGACTGATCGCGCGCTCGGCGGCGTATCACTACTTTCGCCAGGTGCTGCTGCTGCGGCATCCGCAGTTGGCGCAGCGGCTGGTGCATTTCGGGTTGCTGAAGCGTGACGCCGTGAAAACGGCGCCACAGAACGCCGGAATTCCGGCGGACTACGGCATCTATGCTACTGTGCCATCACCCCAGTGGCAGGAGGCGTGGCAGCACACCGAGGCGCTGCTCGCGCGTTTTCAACAAGCCGTGAATGCCAGCGGCGCGCGCTTCATGGTGGCGGTGCTGTCGTCGCGCGATCAGGTCTATCCCAAATGGTGGCAAGAAATCATCTCGGCGCATCCGGCGATGCAGGGGCAGCAATGGAATCTCGACGAGCCGCAACACCGCGTCGAAGCGTGGTGCGGCGCGCATGATGTTCCCTGGGTGGCGTTGACGCCGGCGTTTCGGGAAGCCGCGGCGCATGACGATGCGCCTTTGCATTACCATCACGACGGTCACTTCACCGCCGCGGGGCACCGCGTGGCGGCAAGCGTGTTGAAAAACCACCTGGAACAACACCGGCTGATACCGGTACAGTAGAAAGAGGAGTGAGTGATGAAACTCGCACAGGGAATGCGGCAACGTTTTGGGATCGCGGGAGAGCTCATGGGCTTTCTGTGGGAACGCAAGCTGTGGTGGCTGATCCCCATGGTGTTGGTCCTGCTGGTGTTCGGCGGCCTGATGGTGACGGCGCAGAGCTCCGCTTTGGGACCATTCATCTATACGCTGTTCTAGATCGAGAGGTGATATGGACCGTGCCCCCAAGCACGTCGTCTCCGTGGGGCGAGGGACGATCACACTGTTCATCTGCGCGCTGCTGATCGGCGGCGTCTGTCGCGCGCAACAACCGCCGACGGCGACCATCTTCGTACGCAGTACCGGCGATGATTCGAATGACGGGTCGACGCCAGCCACAGCGTTGCGGACCATCCGCCATGCGGCGGAGTCGATCAATAACCCCGGCGATTACGTCGTCGTTGGCCCCGGTACGTATCGTGAGGGCAATATCAGCCCGGCTCACAACGGAATCGAGAACCATCCCGTTGTGTTTCTTGCTGACACGACCGGCACACTCACTGGTGATCCGCCCGGCGCGGTGATCGTCATGCCACCTGCAGACCAGACGACGGGGTTCATCCTCCTGGGCCGCCACGACATCCAGATTGACGGTTTCACGGTGATTGGCGCGAGCGACGCCGGGATTCAGATCCGGCACGATAACGGCAGCGGTCTCAACAGTTACTCAGTCTCGGTGACCAACAACGTCGTACGTGGTGGCGCGAAACGCGGCATCGATGTCCTGGTCGACGACGGCGCCGCGGACAGCGGCACCGCCACAACCGACAACGGATCTGCGCGAGTCACGGTTGTCAGTGGCAACACGACAAGCGACAACGGCTCCTCGGGAATTACCGTTCAAGGCGAGCCGAGCTCCAGCGTGACTGTCGAGATTTCGAATAATTCGGTGACGGGTAACCAAGGGCCGGGTATGTTGGTTCAGGGTGTCGACGCCGGTTCGATCGACGAGAATGCGATCAGCAATTCTGTCGGCACTGGCCTGCTGATCCGGCGCAGCTCGCAGCTCATGGTGTCGCGGAACGCGGTAAACGCCAATCAAAACGGCGGGATCGGCCTCGGTACAGGCGAAGTCGCCGTCGGCGATTGCAACGGCGACGGTGAAGTGAGCGTCGACGAGCTGTTGGTTGGGGTGAACGTGGCGCTCGGAAACCAGACCGTCGATGCCTGCCCGGCATTCGATCCCTACGGCAACGGCGAGGTCACCATTACCGAGCTGATCAGCGGGATCAACGCGGCGCTCGGTGCCGTCATTACCACCACCTTCGACAGCAACGTGACGATCACCGACAACACGCTTGCGAACAACGCGACCTTTGGCATCGATGTGCACGCCACGAAACAGGTGACGGTGCAGCGCAACCAGGTGTTGCACAGCGGAACCGGCGCGCTGTCGATCCGGATGTCGGGCGCAGGCGCCGCGGCGACGGTGACGGCAAATACGTTGGGAACCAGCGGGGCCACGGGCCTCTTCCTGAGTGGGATGCCGCAAGGCACGGTGCAGAACAACGTCGTCTTCAGCAACGCCGATACGGGGATCACCGTGCGCGAGGCAAGCAATCTGCAGATAGCCAACAATCTGATCTACGCCAACCAGAGCCATGGTATCGCGATCGGGACCGGCAGCAGCAGCGATGCGGCACCCAATGCCACCATCGTGAACAACACGCTCTATCAGAACGGTGGCTTGGGCCTTGTCGTGGGCAACGACATGGCTGCCTCACCAGGATCGTTGGTGGTGAACAACATCTTCAACGGGAATACCGGGGGAGGGATTGGCGTCCAACGCCTGTCGGCGGACGCGGGTTATATCACCGGGTTCAATCTCAACACCGATGGGTATGGACCCGACACGCGCGCCAGCGTGTATGACTTCTCCGGCGATCCGCTCTTCGTCAATCCTCCCGGCGCGGACGGCGTCCTCGGCGGTGATGGATTTGCCGATGATGACTTCCGGTTGCGCAACAGTAGCGATCCGTCTCAACGCAGTGCGGCTATTGATGCGGGGTCTGGTCCGACGAGCAATCTGGGGATCACCGGCGAAGCGGAAGTGGGTAATCAGACCGACACCGGTACGGTCGATCTCGGATATCACTACAACGCGTCCATGAGTCAGGACATAACGGTGACCGCGCCTGACGTGTACATGCCCATCTACGTTCGCGTAAACGGTGACGCCAGCAACGATGGCCTGTCGCCCGCCCACGCCTTGAATTCCATCCATGCCGCCGGGTTGAAGGCGACTTCGGGGACCACCATCATTGTCGGTCCCGGGCGCTACAACGAGGGTGACATTCGGGTGAAAGATCTGGCTCGGAACATCACCTTTCTTGCGGATCCGAGCGGCAGCGCCACCGGCGATCCGCCGGGCGTGGTTTTGGTCGACGCCACAGGCACGCTGACCGACGCGGGAACTCCCACGGGCACGGGGTTCGTTCTCGTCGACGGGCCCGGCGCCATCATCGACGGCTTCCATGTGACCGGCGGCAACGATGCTGGTATCCAAGTCCGCACGGGGTCGGACGGCGCCCAGATTCGCAACAACGTCGTCTTCTCGAATCAACGCGGCGGCATCGAGGCGCTGGGGGTGCCGGATGTGCAGATCGAGAACAATCTGGTGTACGCGAACGGTGAAAGTGGCATCTGGGTCGCGGAAGGCGACAATGGGTATGTCGTGAACAACACATCGTACGCCAACGGCGCTTCCGGGGTGCTGGTCGGAGGAGGCGAAGGGCTCGTGGCGACCCAGGGGACCCGTGTCATGCGCAATATCGTGCAAGGGAACCAGAAGGGTGTTCTGGTTAGCGACAATGCGTTCGAAGGATACATGACTGGCTTTAATGTATCGTTCGATGGCTACGCCGGTCACACGCCGCGCGCGGATTCCGATTTCATCAGCGACCCCCTCTTGGTGGATCCTGCCGGGGCCGATGGCATCCTGGGCGGCGCCGGTTTTGCCGACGACGATTTTCACTTGCTGCAAGATGGGATCTCCGTCAGCCCGGCGGTCGATATCGACTACGGTGAGCGGGACACGCTGACCAATGGCTCAACCCGTGAGGATGGCGTCCCAGACAGCGGCAACGACGATGCTGGCTACCACTACCCGATCCTTGTCCAGACGCCGCGCAACAGCCCAACGCCGACGAACGCTACGGCCACGAAGACCCCCACGCGGACGCCGACGGCGACCATCATGCCGCCAACCGCAACGGCGACAAGCACCCCGCCGCCGACACCGACGAGCACACCGCTGCCGACACCGACGAGCACACCGCTGCCGACGGCGACCGCGACTCCCGTCCCACCAACCGGAACGCCGACCCCAACTGCGACGGACACGCCGATGCCGCCAACAGCGACATCCACTCCGCTGCCGCCAACGGCGACGGATACTCCGACATCAACCGCTACCCTAGTGCCACCAACAGCGACCGACACGCCGGCGCCGCCGACGCCCACGGATACCATGATGGCTCCGCCACTCACGGATACTCCGACGCCGACGGAAACACCGGTTCCCCCGTTAGCGACGGATACCCCGATACCTCCAACGCCGACGGACACCCCGGTCGCTGCCACACCCACTGACACACCCGTGGAGGAGGCGACGCCAATAGACACCCCGATGGACCCGACACCGACGGAGACGCCGGTGAGCCCGACGGCGACGGATACGCCGGGGACACCGTAACGACGCCGCGGTGTACGGTAGAAGAACCAACCCGGACAGAACGGACGGCGCAAAGCAGTGGCGGAAAACGCTAGCCATACGATCAGGCAACGGCTGAACGTCGCCTATGTCATCAAGTCGATGGAGGTCGGCGGCAGCCAGACGCACTTGACGCACGTCTTGCGCCAGCTCGACCGTACGCGTTTCGAACCGACACTGTACTGCCTGACTGGCGAGGGCGTGTTGCTCGATACCGTGCGCGAGTTGGGAGTGCCGGTCATTGCGCCGGCCCCAGGTCT
>CAZTDK010000492.1:0-5367 GCA_964611965.1 uncultured Binatia bacterium (SeqCode)
GGCGACGCTTGCCGCCGGTTCCTGCACGTCGCCGATCGACAGGCCGTTGTCGTGATTGCCGTACACCGTGTTGTTGACGGCTTGCAGGTCGCTGCCGCCCCACACGCGCATACCGGCGCGCCGATTGTTGACGATCAGATTGTTGTACACGGCGACCTGATCCGAACCTTCGACGAATACACCGTCGCCGAGGCTGCCGCTGACGTTGCAGTTGCGGATTGTCGTTTGCGGACTGGCTGAGACGAGCACGGCCTCTTCACGGCCACCTTTGAGGGTGAACCCGTCGATGGTCAGCCCGGTGACACCGGACATTTGCACGGCCGCAATGTCTGCGGTAGCGGCGGCGATGATGACCGGCTCGGCGCCGCTCTCGGTCAGTGCTCCGGTGACGTCGGCGAGCAACGTGATTGGACCTTGTACGTCACTGGCTTGCAGCGAGAGCGATCCATACAGTCCGGGGGCGACCACGAGTGTTGATCCCGCCGGCGCGCCGCGCACGGCAGCGAGAATGCTCTCACCGGGGTGTATGGTCAGTGTCTGTGCCCCCGCACCGGGTGTCGGCGTGTCGGCAACCGTGACCGGTGCTGACGTCGCGGTTGGACCTGCACGCACCGGCGTTGGCGTCGCCGCAGCGGAAACCGTGGTGGCCTTGGTCGGGCTGCTCACTTGTTGTTTGGATGATGTTGCGCCGTCTGAGCTCGAGCCGCTGCCGCCTCCGCCGCAGCCGACGAGCATCGGCAGCACGCACAAGGCGAGGAGCGTAAACGTGGGTTTCAATGTCGGGAGTTCCTTTCTCGCTGGCAACGTCTGTTCGCATCGCGATGATCACGAATGTGCAAGAACGACGCCCACCATGCGTACCGGTTGGCGCGAAGAATCGGAGAGCGCCTAATGACATCGAAAGGCGACACGTCCGCGGAACCAGAACACGCCACGCGTCTCCGAGACGGATCAGAAGAAGCTGTAGTCGCAGGTTGCTCAGCCTGCGGCGGCCGCCTATCTAAGCGGTGAAGCATCGGCCTCTTGTTCCCTCCTCTGCGAACACTCCCGTGAGCGGAGGAGGGTTAGGGTGGAGGCCAGCGAGCGGCAATGCTGCGAGCAATTCCAAGAGCCGCACATTGCCTTTCGCGCCCGCGACGGGCAAAGGTCGCGCCGGAGATTCGATCATGCCGAACCGGACCGCGCCTTATATGGACGCCAGCCAGCCGATCAGCAGCCGCGTTGCCGATCTGGTGTCACGCATGACGTTGGACGAGAAGCTGGCGCAGCTCGGCTGCGTCTGGTCGAGCAGCGTCATCGAGGACGGCGTGTTCTCCGAGTCACGCGCGCGGCTGAAGCTGGCCAACGGCACCGGTCACATCACACGCATCGGCGGCGCCACCGTGCTGACGCCCGGTGCCAGCGCGCGCGTCGCCAACGCGCTGCAACGCTTCCTGCTGAAGGAGACCCGCCTCGGCATTCCCGCGATCATTCATGAAGAGAGCTGCGCCGGCTACCTGGCGCGCGACGCGACGTGCTTCCCGCAAGCCATCGGCCTGGCCAGCACCTGGGAGCCGGCGCTGATCGAGGCGATGACCACGGTCATCCGCACGCAGATGCGTGCCGTCGGGGCGCATCAGGCGCTCGCTCCCGTGCTCGATGTTGCGCGCGATCCGCGTTGGGGTCGCACCGAGGAGACCTTTGGCGAGGATCCGTATCTCATCGCGCAAATGGGGATCGCTTACGTGCGCGGCTTGCAAGGGCCGGATCTCGCGGACGGCATCGTGGCGACGGCGAAGCACTTCGTCGGCTACAGCGCTTCGGAAGGCGGTATGAACTGGGCGCCGGCGCACCTGCCGCGGCGCGAGCTCCTGGAGGTCTACGTCCGGCCATTCGCCGCCGTCATCAAAGCCGCGCAGGTTGCTTCCGTCATGAACGCCTACAGCGAAATCGACGGCATCCCGCTGGGCGCGTCGACGGAGCTGCTCGGGGATGTCCTGCGCGGCACGCTCGGCTTTGATGGCGTGGTGGTAACCGACTATTTTACCATCGCCACGCTGCACCAGTACCATCGCATTGCCCACGATGAGGGGGAGGCGGCCCGCATCGCTCTCGAAGCCGGGCTCGACGTCGAGCTGCCGGCGCTGCACTGCTACGGCGAGCCACTGCGCGCCGCGATCGCTGCGGGACGCGTCGATGTCGCGCTCGTCGATACGGCGGTGCGCCGCCTGCTGCGTATGAAGTTTCAACTGGGGCTTTTCGAGCGGCCGTATGTCGATGCCGCGGCGGCGCCGCAGGTATTCGATACCGCCGAGCAGCGTGCCCTGGCGCTGACCCTGGCGCGCAAGTCGATCGTGTTGCTGAAGAACGACGGTGATCTGCTGCCGCTCGACAAGCAATTACGCTCGATTGCGGTCATCGGGCCGAGCGCCGACAGCATCCGCTTGTTGCAGGGCGACTACCACTACCCGACGCATCTCGAGATGATGTTCGGCGCGATCGACGAAAGCGAGGTGGCGCCAGGACCTGCGCCGCCGGCTGGACCGTCGCCCGCAGGGTCGCCGCCCGCAGGGTCGCCGCCCGCAGGGTCGGTCAATCTGGCGCAATACTTTGTACGCATGGTGACCGTGCTCGACGGCATTCGTGCCAAGGTGTCACCGCAGGCGGCGATCCACACGGCGCTCGGGTGCACCATCCTCGGCGATGTGACGGACGGCTTTGCGGCGGCCGTAGCGGCCGCGCGCCGCGCGCAGGTCGCCGTCGTCGTGGTCGGTGAGAAGTCCGGGCTGACGGAGGGTTGTACCAGTGGCGAGTCGATCGATCGCGCCGATCTCGGTCTGGCCGGCGTGCAGCAGCAACTCGTGGAGGCGGTGGTTGCGACCGGGACGCCGGTGGTGGTCGTCATGATCAACGGCCGGCCGCTGGCCTTGCCGTGGATTGCGGCGCATGTCGCGGCTGTCCTCGAAGCCTGGGTGCCGGGCGAGGAAGGCGGCAACGCAATCGCCGATGTCTTGTTCGGAGACTACAATCCCGGTGGAAAGCTTCCCGTGTCATTGCCGGTCAGCGTGGGGCAAGTGCCGGTGTACTACAATCACAAGCCCTCCGGTGGTCGTTCCCACTGGAAGGGTGAGTACGCCGACAGCAGTGCCCAGCCGCTGTTCCCGTTCGGCCACGGGTTGAGCTACACGCGCTTCGCCTATGCCAACCTCCGCATTAATCCGCCGCAGGCGCACGCCGCCGATACGGTGCATATCGCCATCGATGTAACCAACACCGGCGCGCGCCACGGCGAAGAAGTGGTGCAGCTCTATGTGCGTGATCTGGTGGCGAGCGTCACCCGCCCGGTGAAGGAGCTCAAGGGTTTTACGCGCGTCGCGCTTGCGCCGGGGCAAACGAGCCGACTGACCTTCGCGCTCGCCGCCAGCCACCTCGGCTTGTACGACCGCGCCATGGCGTTCGTCGTGGAGCCCGGCACGATCGAAGTGGCCGTCGGCAGCTCTTCCGAAGACATCCGTGCCACAGGGACGTTCGAGATCATCGGTCCGGTGACCGACGTCAGCGGGCTGCAGGTGTTCTCGACGCCGGTGGTTTGAAGATAGACAAGAGACTTGGAGACAACAGACGACAGACGCAACTATTCTATGGATTAGAATTCAATCTGCCGGTCGTCTGTTGTCTGCTCGTCCGTTGTCTATTCGTCTCCCCCAAACCGCGCCAGCACCAGGCGCTGGGCGCGGTGCGAGCTGATTTCAGGGCCGCCGCGCGCCAGGGCATGCCAGTGGTGGTCTGCAATGCAATCACGCTCGTCCCAGCGACTTTCGGCGATCAAGTATGCGCCAGGGCGGGGCGGCGTACATGGTGAGGACCCATCGACCGCCCGGACTACAGGGACGTGGCGGTGCACGTGATAAAGGAGGCAAATCGCCGTCTCGTCGTCGACGTCCAGAAACGCCAGTGGCTCCGCCGGCCCGACCTCGGCGGTCACGCGTTGCGCCAAGGGACGAAAGGACACGGCCTCGCCGCGCACCATCGCATCTGACGAAAACCCTATGGTCCAGGCCACTGCCAGTGTTGCCGCCAGGGTGTACATCGCCAGGGCGAAGCGCCTTTCGCACGCGAAACGGACGATCAGGTCGATTCCGAAACCCACGACGGCGATCGCGATCACCGCGGACGTCATGTGCTCTTGCAAATGCAGGCGCCACCAGTAGGTCCACTGTTGTGCCGACGTGCCGACGCCGCCGAGGCCCAAGCGCAGCGCCAGCACCGCCGCCAGGCCGATCACGATCAGCGCCGCGACGGTGGCATGCGCGGCGCGCGGCGTCGCGCCCAAATGCGGCACGCCGCGCCGCCGTTCCAGCCAAGGTACCAGCCAGCCCGCGAGTATGATCGCCAAGGCCGGACGCAACGGCAGGATGTACACTTGCCGCTTGCCGAGCGCGACGGAGAAGAAGACGAATATGACGCTCACCCAGATCCACAAAAAGCGGCGGGCGCGCAGCGGCAGCGCCGATTCACCAGCAAGTGTGCCCGGTAGGGCCAGGGTCCACGGCAGCCCGAGGGTCAGCACGGGGAGCGCGTAGTACCACAGCGGCCACTGTCCCAGACCACCGGTCAGGCGGCCGACGTTTTCGTCGAATAGCTGCAGGCGCAAAAAGGCTCGACCCTGTGCGAGCGTTGCCGCCAGATACCAGAGCGCCGGGGGGGTAATGGCGGCGGCGAGCGCCGGCAGCGTGAGCAGGGCGCGCCAGCCGTCCAGCGGCGGCACGAACCACGCCGCTGCGCCGAATACCAGCAGCATGAGTACGAGCGCCAGCGGACCCTTGCTCAACGTTGCCAAGCCCAGACAGAGCCCGGCGAGCAGCGCGGCACGCCGGCCGCTGCTGCCGTCGTAGACGCGCCAGGCGAGCATCAGGCCAAGGGTGAGGAAGGTGCAGAAAACCATGTCGACGCGGGAATCGCGCGCCGCGATGATGCATTGCGGCGTCGTGATGAGAAGGAGCGCCGCCCATCCGGCCACCGCCGCACCCGCCAGCGCGTCGGCGAAGGCGTACACCGCCACCACACACACGATTGCCGACACCGCCGACGGCAGCCGCGCGTCCAGCGTGTCGCCGCTGGTCTGCCGCGCCCACGCACTGAAGGCGCCGAGCCAGGAAAAAAGTGGCGGTTTGTCCGGGATGTGCGTGCCGTTGCGCAACGGCAAGACCCAGCCGTGCCCGGCCCGGATCTCCTGGATGATCTGTGCCTGATGCGTATCGAAGTCGCCCCGCCAATCCGCCACACCGAGTCGGAAGCAGAACACCACCCCCGCCACGGACGCGACCACCGCCACACGAACCGCTGTGTTGCTCATCCGCAGGCTTCTCCCGGCAACCCCGCGTGTCA
>CAZTDK010000493.1:0-5349 GCA_964611965.1 uncultured Binatia bacterium (SeqCode)
AATCTCGATATCGCCGAAGTCGTCGATGACGACAACTCCCTATCGTTGCGAATCGGCTGGCCCAGCAGAGTGAATGCGCAGATACAGGCGGGCGATGAAGATATGATCCGAATCACCGCATCCGGCTACCCACTCTATCCGTTGTTTGGAGACATGGCCGATTTTGGTGCGGTCGCATTACTTGTATATCTGGTGCACTGGACCCACGGGCATCCGCTTGAAGTTGGCAAAACGCAGATGGTGAGTTGGCCAGCGGTTGTTCGGGCTGCTGATTCGTTTGGGCCAGACATTGTCCGACGGCCCGTCTTGCGCTCTCGCGTCGAGTCGTCGGTTACACCCGTATTAGCCAACATGGACTCGTTGGGTTTCGACTCGGTCCGGGCAACGAGCGACTCTGGATTGCGGATGCCGCAGTGGAAAAGGTGGCTCATTACATGTCTTGCTGTGTTCGGTCTCGGCTTGCATCGGCATTTGCAGGGCCGTTTCATCAACGGTAGCCAGATAATGTGGGATCAGGGGGTTTGGGTACTTCCTGAGATTGCCGTGTCAGCCGCGCTCATTGCTTTACTTTGGAGTAGCCGCAAGTCGTCGCTTGGGACGAAGCGGTAGTGGGGGCTTCGGGTATTCAACGCTGTCACCGTATTCAACGAGAGTCAGTACGCCCGTCTGCAGGTGCTGCCGGCCCTCCGGGCGGCGTCCAGCTGCCGTCGCAATCGCCGAACAGGATGGCATCGAAGTCTTGTTGCATCGCACTGCCGCTCAGCGGCGCCATGTTGATGCTGCCGGGTTGACACGTTCCGGTGTCGATCCGCGGCGAGAGCAGGCATTGATTGGCGACAACGGCTGGAACCGGAACGAAGAGGCAATCGGAGCCGCATTGATCCGCCACCGGAAATCGATTCGATGAGGACGTCCCGTGCTGGCGGATGAGCGTGGCGTCAGTGCTGGTGACGGCGCCATCGCCGTCGACGTCACAGGCGAGTCGTTGATCGGGAGTCAGCGTGCGCTCGCCGTTCGCCGCTTGGAGCGCGAGATCCGCGTCAAGCGAATTCACCGCCGCTTGATCGGCGATCCCCATCGCGGAACCGATCTCGTCCAATTGGGATGGCTCGACTGACCAGTCGCCGACCAGCGACACGCCATGCACGACATATCCTCCGGATGTGTCCGTCTCTGCATGCAGGATGGTTGAGCCGGTCAGCGCAACGGGGATGCCGGCGACCGGCGTCTTACTATGGTAGTAGCGAATCGTGCCGCCCACGGCGCCGACGGGAATCGGTGTCGGGCTGGGTGTGCGCGTTGGCGTGAAGGTTGGCGCTACGCGACATCCGTCCAGTGCGTACCCGATTCCCACGATGATCTCATCGACGGTGATGGCGTCATCGCCATTCGCGTCACCGGCGGTGCACGCTGATACCGACGTGCTGTCGAGCGCCATGCTTACCATGGCAACAAGCTCATCGATCGTGACCATGCCATCCTTACTGCAGTCGCCGACCGCTCCGGCGCATACGCCGGTGCCTGTAAGAGCGATGGTCCCGTGCGTCTCACAGCCTGTCGTCTGATTGGACACGGAAATCGAAACACCACCGTCGACAGGCCCAGCGGCCTGGGGGGTGAAATCTATTTCCAGTGGCCCATTTCCCGAAACCGGGGCCTCAGATCCGATAGAGAACGGCGGGTTTGTGGTGAAGCTGAGGGTCGTGCCGAAAAATGGAGATTCGATCGCCAATTGAGCTTTCGCCGTGTGCCCCAAAGGAACATTCCCGAAATCGTAACGCGACGGCGCGTATGGTGGGACGCAGAAGTTCGGGGTGCCGGTGGGTGTCGGAACCGGCTGTATGAGAAACTGCCGGTCGCCGACGGCGATGCCCTCGGAACCGCCGTCCGCCGAATAGCAGACTTCGCCATTCCCGCAGCCATGATCTGCGGAGATGAACACTGCGTGGTCAAGTCGCCCTGGCATCTACTGGCACTGCAGCTTCACCGTTGCGACGTCCCGCCGCCACGGCGCGCGCGGCGCACGCGCCGCTCAGTGCCAGACACGTGGCAGCGAGGCGCATGCGCGCGATCGTCAACTGTCGTCGCCGCTTGATCTGCAAGCCCTGGGTCATTGTCCCCCCTTTTGCCGCCATGTCGTGCCGCCCTGATTCACGTGCGGTGGAGACAGATTGTGCCGTATACCACAGCTTGGAATTGACGGACAAGGTAAATCAGAAGTCGGTAGTGGGGTCTTTTGGTCTAGCACGCCGTTTGAGCGCTCAAGCATTGGTCGGGGGCACTGATGGCTCGCGCTGACCTGCTTGACCGCTCACCTTGGAACGGGCGACACTTGCCCCCAATTCTTGATCCGGTACGCAAGCGCCCTTGGCGCCCAAAACCGGAAGATTGGGGGATTCCGATGACGTTATGCATAGCTGCCGTGTCTGTCCGTGATTCGACCATCGTAACGGTCAGCGACATGATGCTGTCCACCGATACCATGTCGATGGATACGTTTTCGGTCAAGACCGGCCCTATTGGCTCAAGTGGCCGGTGGATGGTGCTATTCGCTGGTGATCCAACTTCGTTTCGCAGTGTTGCCGACAACGCCGACAGGCGAATCAGGGCGGGCACCGAGAGCGCCGACGAGGTGGTAGATGCATTCGTTGCCGCTTTCCAATTGGCGATTCAGCGCAAGATCGAGGACGAATTGCTTAGCCCATATGGGTTCGATCGCGACCGATTCTTCCGCGAGGGGCGGGCGGCGTTTGGTGATGAAGAGTTCACCCGTGTGCTGTATCAGATCAACGCCACCAAGCTCGACACGGACTTCTTGGTTGCCGGCTTTGGTTTAGATAAGCGACCACGCATCTTTTCGATTTCCGATCCCGGAGTCTACAGCGACCATACGAACTTAGGCTTTCATGCAATCGGTACCGGGTCTCTTCGCGCATGCGGTGCGCTGTTCAGCACGTACGCTGCTGACCTGCGGAACATCGATCTGGCCTATAGATTGTGTGAAGCGAAGTTCCTCGGGGAGTCCGCGCTTGGGGTGGGAGAGAAGACGCTCATCGCATTGCATGTGATCGATGGCGTGAAGCTCGTGTACCCTGAGCAATTAGTGCCGGTGCGAGAAGCCTGGAAGCGACATGGCAAGACGCCGATTCCGGAAGAGGCGTGCACGGCGATCTTGATGGGGCTGCGGTCCGTATCGCGAAAGATGCCGGAAGATGCCTAATCCGCTACTTCAAGATCACGACACCTTCGTCGTGGATCAGTCCGACGATATCCTCGACGGTCCATACGTGGTTGGTGACCTTCGCCTCCATTGCGGGCGTGACGCGCAAGGTCTGATGGATGCGGCAGAAGTTGTAATACATGTAGTGCAGCGCGACATGATGCGCATGGTTCTCAAGGTTCTTGGAGAATGCATTCGTCAAGCGGGTAAAGCGACGGATGCCCATGCGCATGGTCAGGTTCTGGCGCTCGACGTAGGACGTCGAAATGTGATCCGGGTCAGGGTTGCCAACGATGGGGCGATGCTCAACGCCGATGCATTGCGCTGGGCTGTAACGCTTCTCTCCGGCGTCCGACGATTCGCCGTACAGCTTCACAAGCATGGCGTAATCAATCCCGATGCCGAAGACATCCTCAATGGCGCTCAGATAGGGGCGGTGGCCATCGGTGGTCAGCTGCACGCGGTTGCTCAAGCGGCTGGCCAAATCCTCGATGAACGCATAGGCGTAACCGGCATCGCGCTTGCCGACCAGCCACGACGGGACCAGCTTGGTATCGGCGTCAATGGCCGTCCACGTCCACACGTCGCCCTGGCCGATCTTGTTGCGCATCTCAGCCGGCAGGTTCTTTTCCTTGCAGCCGACAAACGACCAGATTTCATCGCACTGAATGCGTTTGCACGGCAGGTTGCGAAGGGCCTTGTCTTGGTACTCTGCGCACGCTTGGCCAACCTGTTCGAGCAAGCGGAGCACGGTACGCTTCTCAGCGCCGGTAATGCGGCAGGTCGAACGAATCGAATTTCCTTCGACCAGGCAACGGACGATTTGTGCGCGGCGCTCACTGCTCAATCTGTTCATAACGTCAAGATAACTGACCGCTCAAGCATAGTCAAGGGGAAGGTGAGGAAAGTAGACCTGGGAGCCTGCAATGCTGTACTGTGACCGTCGGCCGGGTGGCGATGAATGTTGGGTTTCTGGAGACCCGCGAGATGCGAGCATGCGTATAGCTGACGCCTTTCTTCAGTGCGTTACATTTCTTTGCTCCAAATCCGCTAACGGCAATTTGGTATGGCGGGGGACGGCGTTTCTCATTGACATAGACTCACTGGTGCCTAGGGGAACCGAAACCTTCCTAGTCACCGCGAAGCATTGCCTTTTCGACAAACACGGGAAGCGTATAGATTCACTATACTTGAGGGCTAATGTTATGGGTGGTGGTCTAAGGAACGTGAAGATCACTTCAGAGTGGTATTTCCCGGATGATGCCTCCGACGTTGTGGTCACGTTCCCCGTGCCTGACGATTCCTTGGCTCTCCAGGTGCTTCCGCCGCGAATGATCTTGGATGACAACGCCGTGTTCCATTACCGGATCGGCATTGGGGACGAGATTTACGTCTCTGGTCTTTATACCCAACATTCAGGAACCAAGAAGAATCTCCCCATTATCAAGACCGGAATAATTGCCGGGATGCCATCGGAACCGATCCGAACAGCTGACGGGATCGGCGAAAGGGGGTACCTTGCCGAAATTCGCTCCATCGGTGGATTGAGCGGGTCGCCAGTCTTCGTGTGGCTAGACAATGAACGTGCCTTGGAAGAAATGACGGCACGGCGCACTGCGGTAATAGAAGGGAAACTCTGGCCGAAGCGTCATGTGGCGGATGTGGGAAAGGGAACACATTCTTGGAATCCAGGAGTGATGTTCTTGTTGGGATTGATTCGTGGTCATTGGGAACCCAGGTTCACCATCAAGGGCGAAATTCAAAACCTCAATGAGGGAATCACGGTCATCACCCCAATCCAAGATGCAATTGCCGTGATTAACGGACCGGAAATGAAGAAGGCTCGCCTGAAGAGAATGCGAGCTGCCCAGAGGGAAAACGGTCTCGTGCTTGATTAGGCTGGAAAAATGAGCGGGGGAAACACTCGATTCACGGGTCTCGCCATGGCTGCCATTGCCGGTGGTGCCGTGGCCCTTGGCGGCATGTGGATCGCCTCCCGCTCGGAATCTCTCGTCAAACTGCTGGAGTCGCCAACGGTAACGCCAACATCAAGTCCAACGATCACGGCAACGGCAATGCCGACCGAAACATCGACGCCAGCACCAACGGAAACGCCCAACCCGGACCCA
>CAZTDK010000494.1:0-5328 GCA_964611965.1 uncultured Binatia bacterium (SeqCode)
CCCGGCGGCAGCACCGACCAGCCTGCCGTTCTATCGGCCAGACATCGGCGAGGAAGAGATCGCCGCAGTGGTCGAGACGCTGCGCTCTGGTTGGCTCACCGTCGGACCCCGCACCCACGAGTTCGAGCAGGCTTTTGGCGAGTACATTGGCGCGCCGCACGCGGTGGCAGTTAGCTCATGCACCGCGGCGTTGCACCTGGCGCTCGACGCGCTCGATCTGCAACCGCACGATGAAGTGATCACCAGTACGCTGACCTTCACAGCTACCGGCGCAACGATTATTCACGCCGGCGCGCGACCGGTGCTCGTCGACTGTACACCCGACACGTTGAATCTCGATCCGGCGGACGTGGCGAGGAAAATCACGGCGCGCACGCGCGCCATCGTTCCGGTGCACTTTGCGGGACATCCCGCAGCTATGGACGACATTCTGGCACTGGCGCGCTCCCATCAGATCACCGTGGTTGAAGATGCCGCGCATGCCCTGCCGGCGAGCTATCGTGGCCGGCGCATCGGTACGATCGGGAATGTGACTGCGTTCAGCTTCTATGCGACCAAGAATCTGTGTGCCGGTGAGGGAGGCATGCTGACGACGGCCGATGCGGCGATCGTCGAGCGCCTGCGGACGCGCCGCTTGCACGGGATGAGTCGTGACGCGTGGCGACGCTACAGCAGCGAAGGCTCGTGGCGCTACGACGTGTCGTATCCCGGTTTCAAGTACAACATGACGGACACAGCGGCGGCACTAGGGCTCGTGCAACTGCGGCGTCTGCCAGCGATGCATCAACGCCGCCAAGAGCTGGCACGGCAGTATTCGGAATTGCTGGCTGAGTGCGCGGCCCTGCAGCTTCCGGTGACATTGCCGGATGTCGAGCACGCGTGGCATTTGTATGCCGTCCGCTTGCGCCCGGAACGTCTGGACATTCACCGGGATGGGGTCATCGAGGAGCTCAAGGCGGCGGGGATCGCGAGTCAGGTGCATTTCATCCCGCTCCACTTGCATTCCTTTTATCGCGATGCGTTCGGATATCGCCCCGAGGACTTTCCGGTCGCCTCGGATGCGGCGGAGACTCTCCTGTCGCTGCCCTTCTTTACCCTGATGTCGGATGACGACGTGCGTCTCGTGGCGGTCACGTTGCGGAGGATTCTCGATGCACATCGACGTTGACCTCGCTGAAGCTGCGCCGCCGGCAGTGCCGGGCGGCGCGGCGATGGCCGCAGCGTGCCGCCGCGCCATGACGCCAGCCGGCGTTCTAGCCAAGCACGCGGTGGACTTCGCGCTGGCACTGCTCGGCGTAATTTGCTTGTTGCCGGTAATCGCGTTGGTAGCGGTATTCATCAAGCTCGACTCTCCCGGCCCGGTATTTTTCAGGCAGAAGCGGGCTGGGCGCAACGGCAAACTGTTCGAGATCTTCAAGTTCCGAACGATGGTCCAGGGCGCGTACCTGATGGGATCCCGTCTGACGGTGAAACGTGACCCGCGAATCACACGCCTTGGCCGCTTCTTGCGCTGGTCGAAAATCGACGAATTGCCGCAGCTCTTCAACGTCTTACGCGGCGAGATGAGCCTCATCGGCCCGCGACCCGAGGATCCGCACTTCGTGAAGTTCTACACCGCGAACCAGCGCCGGGTGCTGTCGTTGCGGCCCGGCATCGTGGGCCCCAGCCAAATTCTCGGACGCGATGAGGTCGAAGAATACCCTGATGGGTTGAAGGACACGGAGCAGTACTATATCGAGCATATTCTCCCCCCGAAGCTCCAGCGCGATCTTGAGTACGTCGAAACGACTACCTTTTCGGCCGACATGCTCTTGCTGATGCGTGGTGTGTGGATCACGGTCCGCGGTGCCTTCCGCGCCAAATACATTTGGCGACGCCGTCGCCGCATCGCACTGATGGGTGCGGATGTGCTGTTGGCGGTCGGCTCGTACATGCTAGCGTGTTTGATCCGCTTTGATTGGCAGTGGCCGGACGCCCTCTATACGTGGCAAACCCTGATGCTGATTGCGCTGCTCCGACCCATGCTGCTCGTATATTTCGGCGGCTATCAGGGCATTCTGTCCTACTTCGGATTGTGGGACTTGATGGCTCTGTTCAAAGCGGTCACCGTCGGCTCGATTGTGGTCGCCGGGTTGACCTATTTTGTCGGATCGCAAGAACATCCACGCTCGATATTCGTGATCGACTGGGCGTTGCTGCTCTTCCTGCTGGCCAGTAGTCGCTATCTGCTGCGCATCTGGGCGCGACGCCATCCGCTAGGTGCGCGTCGTATTCGGGAGAAGGCGATGATTGTTGGCGCCGACCGCGGCGGCGAGCAGATTGGCCGGGCGTTGATCGAAGACCCGGCCGCTGGCTACGAGCTCGTGGGCTTCATTGATGAAGCGCAAGAGCGTTGGGGGTCGCGGATTCATGGCGTCAAGGTGCTGGGCGGCCCAGCTGAGCTGCGCCTGGCACTGTCGGCCAAGGCGGTCCGCGTCGTATTTGTTTGTCTGTCGGATCTCGAGGAGACCGTGGCACGCGAAGTGGCGGACATCTGTGCCGGAAGCGGCGTGGAGTGCCGAATGCTGCCGGCGCTCAGTGAGCTGTTGAATACAGACAGCTTTACGACAGAGCGGTCCGGTCTGCTCGCCTCCGCGTCGGCGGCGGCACACGGCGCTCGGTAGTCAGAATCGCGGTATCGGAGGAGAACATCATGAGTAGGGACATTGTTTTGGTTACCGGAGGGGCTGGGTACATCGGGTCCCACCTGGTGCGGAAGCTTTTGCATCAGGGCCACCGCGTGCGCGTACTGGATAAGTTCTTGTATGGCGAACACGGGATTGTCGATCTGCGCGGCGACCCCAACCTCGAGCTGCGTTACGGTGATATCTGCAACATCCGAGACGTTGTGCAAGCGGTGAACGGCGTGCGCGCCGTTGTGGCGCTGGCGGCGCTGGTCGGGGATGCGGCGTGCGATCTTGATCCGCGGGAAGCCCTCACCACGAACTTCGAGTCGACCCGATGCTTACTCGAGAGCTGCCGGGAGGCCGGTGTGGAACGCCTGGTGTTTGCCTCGTCTTGCAGCGTATACGGAGCCAACGGCAGCGATTTGCTGCGCGAAGATTCGCATTTGAACCCGGTTTCCCTCTATGCGCGCACGCGCATCATGTCGGAAGAAGTGCTCATGGACGAACACGGCGCGGTGGAGGTAGTCATTTTGCGCCTCTCGACGGTCTGTGGGCTGTCGCCCCGAATGCGCTTCGATCTCATGGTCAATACGATCACCGCACGCGCCAGCGTCGACGGCCGCGTGCGAATCGTCGGGGCGAATCAGTGGCGACCGCATCTTCACGTGCAGGACGCGGCTGCGGCTTTTGCGCAAGCGGTGGAGGCACCGGCCGCAGTTGCAGCGGGACAGGTGTTCAACGTCGGCGCGGAAAGTCTCAACTTCACGGTCGGTGAGATCGCCGATAAAGTCGTGGCGCAGATTCCCGGTACGGTCGTCGAGTATTTCGATCACATCGAGGACCGCCGCAGCTATCGGGTTGCGTTTGACCACATTCGCGACACGCTGGGGTTCGTGCCGGCGCATACCGTTGACGATGCCATCCGCGAAGTGCGCATGGTTCTCCAAACGGGGGCGGTGCGGAACTATGGAGACGAGCTGTACCACAATGTGAAGTCGCTGCAGCGCAATAGCCGCCAGAGCGTGCCTGCCTGAAGAACTTCGATCCCGATCCGTTGGTTGCAAGAGATGATGAATACTCCGCGTCTTCGCGTCGCGTTGTTGGGGTGCGGCCGCATCGCGCAGACCCACTGTGGTTATTTGCGCCAGATCCCACAGGTTGAGTTGGTTGGCGCGTGCGACGTCAACCCGGCCGGCCGGGAAGCGTTTACCAGTCGCTGGCAGCTCCCCTCGTACGCCGAGGTGGATGAGTTGCTCGATGCTGCCCAGCCACAGGTCGTACATGTCGTGACACCACCGTCGACGCACGCTCCACTTGCAATCCGCCTGCTCAATGCCGGTGTGCATGTGCTCGTCGAAAAGCCCATGGCACTCACCACCGCCGAAGCCGACGACATGCGCAACGCGGCACGGCGTAACCGGCGGTATCTCACCGTCAACCACAACCGCTGGTTCGATCCCGTCGTGCAACAGGCGCGTCAGCTGTTGGCGGCAGGGACGCTGGGCGCGCTTGCTGGGGTCGAGGTCTTTCAGGGCGCCGCCGCAGGGGAAGTGGACGCCCCGCCCGGACAATTGGCGCACTGGAGCACAGAGCTGCCGGGAGGGATTCTCTGCAATTTGGCTCCGCACCCGATGTACATGCTGCGGGGATTCGTCGGCGCGGTCGAACAGGTGGAGGTTGTCGCGCAGCGGGATGCGCACGGGCGCCTCAGTGAGCTGCGCGCGATCGTGGCTGGCGAATTTGCATTGGGAGGCGTGACCATTTCATTACAGGCCCGCCCGTTTATGAATCGCCTCACCTTGTTTGGGACACAAATGACGGCCGAGGTGAATCTCAACAACATGACGTTGATTACCCGGCAGACGCGCCGGGTGCCCAAACTCATCGGCAAGGTGCTTCCGAATCTCGATGAGGCGTTGCAGCTGGTGAAGGCAACCGTGAGCAACAGCATCGAGTTCGTCCGCGGCCGGCAACGCTACTTTCCAGGCATGGGCGTCCATTTCCGCGCCCTGTATGGTGCGCTTGCAAGCGGTGGAGAGCCTCCGGTCAGTGCCGACGAAGGTTACGAGGCAGTGGCGCTGCAACAGCAGATTTGGGAACGCGCGGGTGCGAACGTGCCCAACGGGCTGCGCATGGCGGTCGGCGAATGAAGGCGTTGGTTACTGGAGCCAACGGGTTCTTGGGCCGACGGATCGTCCGTCGCCTGCTCGCGGAGGGAGTCGCGGTGCGGGCGTTTGTGCGGCCGGGGCACGGCGGGCTGGATGGTGCCACCGAATGCTTCGAGGGCGATCTCGGCGACGACGCGGCGGTCACCGCGGCGGTCACCGGGGTCGATTGGGTGGTCCACGCGGCCGCCCGTGTCGATACCAAGGGAACCTGGGAGGCGTTTGCGGAGGCCAATATTCGCGGGACCCGTCGCATCATTCGGGCGGCGCATAGCGCCGGCGTGCGACGGTTCGTGCACATCAGCTCATTGGGTGTCTACGCGGTGCCGCACGGCGGTGTCACCATTACTGAAGACAGTCCATACGAGAGTGAAAGTAGTACCCGCGGGCATTACAGTCGCTCGAAACTTGCGGCGGATCGTTTGGCGCTGCGCGAGGCCGAGCGCGGCGCGCCAGTCGTCGTGCTGCGTCCGGGGTTGCTCTACGGACCGGGGAAG
>CAZTDK010000495.1:0-5291 GCA_964611965.1 uncultured Binatia bacterium (SeqCode)
TTTGCCAGTCGACCGGCGGACCGCAGTCACCCGTACGGCCACGGCAAAGTCGAGTTCTTCTCAGCCGGATTTGAAGGTGGGCTGATTGCCTTTGCCGCGGTGATGATCGTGTACCAAGCGGTCGTGGGGTTTGTGCACGGCCCGGAGGTTCGGCAACTCGATCTGGGCTTGGCGATCACCGCTGGTGCCGGGCTCGTCAACCTCGGCCTCGGCGCGTTTCTCGTGCGCGCCGGCCGCCGCGTCAACTCGCTGACCCTGGTGGCCGACGGGAAACACGTGCTGTCCGACTTCTGGACGAGCGTGGGCGTCGTCATCGGGCTCCTGCTGGTGCGCGTCACCGGCGTGGTCTGGCTCGATCCGTTGGCGGCCGCCGTCGTTGGAGTCAATTTGGGCATCACCGGCGTGCGGCTTGTGCGGCACGCCGCCGGCGGCTTACTCGATGCGGGAGATAGTGTGCTGCTGGAGAAGATCATCGTGGCGCTGAACGCCAACCTCGTGCCGGGCATCATCCGTGTACACCGGCTGCGAGCGATTCGCTCCGGGCGCTTCAGCCACATCGATGCGCACCTCGTGGTCCCGGAGCTCTGGACGGTGGAGCGCGCCCACGATGCGGCCGACGCTTTCGAGCGGAAGGTGATTGCCGCGTGCGGCATTGAAGGGGAAATCGTCTTTCACACCGATCCCTGCCGCCGTTTCTACTGCTCGCGATGTGATATCGCGGATTGTCCAATTCGGGCCACACCGTTCCGCGGCCGGTCGCCGCTGACGGTGGAGGAAGTCGTGGAGCCGGACATGTCGTTGCCAGCGGACGGGCCTCCGGACTCGTGATCGGTCGATGCGACGCCCCGTCCGCGGAAGCTGCGCCCGCGGGAGACGCATCCAGAGGTGCGGTTGATCAACCAAACGAGCCGATCAGCGCCAGGTACAACGCGAACAGAAAACCCGCGACGGTCGGAAGCACGACGTGCGATCCGCCGTCATGGATGGCTTCGGGGATCATTGCATGCGCGACCAACGCCAACACTGCTCCTCCGGCCAGCGCTTGCGCGAAAATCGCGGCCAGTGATTGAGAGCTGCCGATGAACATCTTTCCAGCCGCTGCAGCCAGCACGCCGGCGAGGAGGACGGTCGCCCAGAGACCAAAGATGATTCTTGGACGGTAGCCGGCTTTTGTCAGCATCGCGGTGCTGGCCGCCGCCTCGGGAATGCCGCCGAGGAACATTCCCAGCATGAGCGTGAGCGACAGACTGGCCAGCCCATTGAATTTCGCGCCGATGACCAGGCATCCGGGAATGGTGTCGAGAATGTTCCCGAACACGATCGCCATGCCGGCCCCATGGCCTGCTTCCGCCAACATCTTGTTCGCCTCGGAGCGGCTGATGTGATCGAGGCTGCTGCTTGCCACCTTCGCCCAGGTGGAAGGATCGGATCCGCCGGAGCTGAGGTTGCTGATCGCCCGCTCGTGGCTGAGCCGCTCGACCGCTCTGGCCATCGCGGGGTCCGACGCAATGCGCCGTTCAAAGTCCTCTCTGCTGATTGCCAGCAGATCCGTCTCCGCCACCGATCGGATGGTGGCCGTCCGCGGTCCGCCGCTGAGCAGGGCCATTTCCCCAAAGGCGTGTCCGGCGCCAAGCTCGGCAAGGGACGTTCCGGCGACCGCTCTGCCGCCGGCGGAATCAGCCAGGACTTCAACCGTTCCCCGCGCGACGATGTAGAGCGCATCGCCAGGGTCGCCGGCACGGAACACGATTTCCCCGGCCTCGAAGTGGCGGGTGTGCACGCTCGGCAAGAGCTCCTGGATGTCTTCCGCCGGCAGGTGGCGCAAGAGATCGCACTGTGACAGCAGCCCGATCAGCTCCTTGGCCTCTTCTTGCTTGCGCTCGATCGCGTATTCACGAAAGCGCGCCGGCGAGCGGATGGCGGCACCGTTCTTCTCCAGAAAGAGGGATGTCGAATAGTAGACGATGGCTCCGGTAGCGAAGCCGCCACCCACAAACGCCCACGCCGAACGCGCGTTGAACCCGAGACGGTGCAGCTCTAGCGCGCCACCAAAGGCGAGCTCGATGGCGAGCGCGCCGATCAACGCTCCCGCGGCGAAGGCGAGGACGCAGGCGAGCACCCGCTTCGAGAGCGGAACATAGAGGCCGATGGCGACCCCCGCGAGG
This sequence comes from uncultured Binatia bacterium (SeqCode), assembly GCA_964611965.1. Lineage (GTDB taxonomy): Bacteria > Desulfobacterota > Binatia > HRBIN30 > HRBIN30 > CAZTDK01. The sequence goes on from CAZTDK010000495.1 coordinate 2,166, forward strand.
GCTGACGACGTTGTCCCGAGACCGACCAAGGACACGGCAAGCAGGTCACCCACGCTGGTCATCGGGAACGCAGCCAGTCACAAAGCGAGAACCGGCGCAATCGCCATTCCCGATGGATGGGGAACAGCGTGCATTGCAAGTGTCGAAAGTCGTCCTTCATTTCGCAATACATCGCCGGCTCGGCTCGTCGCCGGCCTCCGGTTTCGTGGCGCGGCTGCTGCTGGCACCAAGCATGAGATGGCCCTCGGCATGATCCTGCTCGTCCTCGGGGTGGTACCGATCATCGCCTATCGATTTGGCCTTGCCAGCGAAGTTGGGCTCTACTGACTATGGGGCCCTTTCGCGCACGCCGCCGTGCGGGCCACGGTCCACCGCTCTGGATGTGGGCCTTCTGGGCAGCGATCCTGGCTGTAGAGGTCATTGGCCTCCTGCTGATCAAACGACCGTAGATCCAGGCCAGTTCGTGACTGCTCATTGCACCACGAAAATCTGGATGTCCCCGTCGCGCCGCAGCACGTTGACGCCCACGTCGTGCTCGTGGCGGACGAGCAGGAGATCGACCGCGGCGCCGGCCACTTCCAGGTTGTGAATCCGCAGCTCGCCGAGCGACGCCGGCAGTTGCGGCCGGGTGAAGCAGATGCGCGCTGTGGGGGCGTTGATCTCCAGACCCAGGCACGCCTGCAGGAGGAGGAACACGGAGGCGGCCGACCATGCCTGCGGTGCGCAGGCCACAGGGTACGGAACCGGCCCCTCACCGGGATCCTGCCGGAAGCCGCAGAACAGCTCCGGCAGGCGGTGCAGGTCGAAGGACATGGCCGCCTCGAAGAGGCCCGTCCAGATCTGCAGCGCTTGCGCCGCCAGGCCGTAGCGTGCCAGCCCGTGGGCGATCAGGGCGTTGTCGTGCGGCCACACCGAGCCGTTGTGATAGCTCATGGGGTTGTAGCGGCACTCGGACGCAGCAAGCGTTCGCACCCCCCAGCCGGAAAACGACGCCGGGCTGAGCAGTGTCCGGGCCACACGCTGCGCATGCTGCGGGCTGGCGATACCGGCAAACAAACAATGACCGGCGTTGGACGCACGCAGCCGGCAGGGCTGCTTGTCTCCATCGAGTGCAACGGCATAGGTGGACAGCTCCTCACACCAGAACGTGCGCTCGAACTGCGCCCGTAGCGCCTCGGCTTGCCGCATCAGCTGCCCGGCACGCTGCGTCTGTCCCAACATCGCGGCGAGCGCCGCGCCCGCTCTCCGTGCTGCGTAGACGTAGCCCTGGACCTCGCAGAGCGCGATGGGGCCGACGGCCGGCGCGCCATCGGCATGAAAGACGGCGTCGTCCGAATCTTTCCATCCCTGATGCACCAGGCCGTCGGCGGACTGCCGGTGGTATTCGACAAAGCCGTCCCCGTCGCGATCGCCGTAGCCGTCGATCCACTGCAGTGCGGCCTCGATGTTGGGCCACAGCGATTCCACCGCGGCGCGGTCTCCCGTCCGCTCGTAGTACGCACCGGCCAGGCAGACGAAGAGCGGCGTGGCATCAACACTGCCGTAGTAGCGGCCGAAGGGCATCTCCTTCAGCGCCGCCATTTCGCCGTGGCGGACCTCGTGAACGATCTTTCCAGGCTCGGCGTCCTGTTCTGGAATGACCTCGGCTGCTTGTGTGGCCGCAAGATATGCCAGGACGCCTCGGGCCAGCTGCGGTCGCAGCCACAGCGATTCGAGGGCGGTAATGATCCCGTCGCGGCCGAAGGGCGTGTTGAACCATGGCAGGCCGGCGTATGGGTACGGGCCGCTGGGCAGCTCGGTCGTCAGCATGTGCAGGTCGGACACCGCCCGATTGAGCCAGGCGTTGATCTGGGTGCTGGATGTACGAACGTGGCAGGACCAGGCGTTGTAGCGCTCCAGATCGGCCTGTGCCTCGGTGCGGGCGTCGTCGAAGCGGAGCACCGCCACCGCCGCGCGCTCGCAAGCGACAGTCACGGCAAAGGTGGCCTCCTCCTGAGGTTGCAGCGACAGCTCGAACTGCGCGAGCGAGGCGGTGAGGGAGCATGGCCGTGGCTCGAAGTGCAGTATCGTGCGGCGCACGATGTCATCGCGCCCTCGGTAGCCGACGCTGACACGATCGCTGCCGACCTGCGGAGGCAAGTCCTGGCCACGTGCCTGGCGCTTCATGCCGCGGACCTCGAAGATGTCCGCGAAGTCCGCCGCGAAGGACACGGCGAGCGTCGTCCGCACCGCGGACAACGCGTGGTTCTTCACCCGCAGCTGTTGGTAGCAGACGCCTCGCCACAGGAATTTCTTCAACGCGAGATGGAGCGCGCCCAGCGGCAACCACAGCTCACCGTCGCGCAGCAGGTCGGGGTTTGTGAGGGCCACGGCGAGTTGGTCATTCTCTTCGCGGACAGTGGAGCTGAGGAAGAACGGCCGCTGTCGTTCTAACTCCAACAACAGGCACGACAGGAAGCGCGTGCCACCATGGTAAAGGCCCGCCTCGCTCAGGGCGCCGGGCTTGATGTCGCCGTAGCGGTCGAAGACAGCAAAGGTGTCGCCGTGCTTGAGCACCCGTGTCCGTTCGTCGACGGGGTCGGAAGCGGCGAGGATGTGGGCAGCGAGGGGCACCGTCTCTGAGTTCTCCGCTCTGGCGGCGCTGGCGTGGATCACTGACCGAACTGAATCACCAGTCCGCCAGCAACAATGATCGCCAAGCCGACCCAGGTCGACGCCGGCACGTTCTCGCCGAAAGCGAAGCGCCCTGCGAGCACGCTGACGACTGCGAACACCGCGACGTACACGCCCAGCAGCCGGGAGAAATCCCAGCGGAGTATGTTCACCACGAGCCCGTAGCAGCCGAGCATCACGAATCCCCCGCCGATCAGGGCGATCCCGCTGCCGCGCAGTCCTTTTCGAATCACCGCGTCCCCGGAAACTTCGAGGAGTGCAGCTGCTACGAAGATAAGCCAGGCAATGACCGGCATGCGAGTTCCTCCTCGTAGGTAACTGGCATGCGGCGCCCTTCAACTCCAGCGCATGCTCAGCACGGCAATCGAGCCTCGAAAAATGTAGCCGCAGGGAGACGAGGATCGTGCGCCGCCGGCAGGCGCTCGATTTCCGATCGCGCGTGCACCAGGCTCA
>CAZTDK010000496.1:0-5280 GCA_964611965.1 uncultured Binatia bacterium (SeqCode)
GCAGCGACCCAACGGGGAGCGGCCCATAGAAGAGACGCCGACCGCAGGTCCTACAGGCCCGCGATCAAGGCGCCGGCCGCAGCGCCGACGACCACCATGATGCCCAGCGCTGTGGCGACGTAGCGGCCGAAGGTGCGCGAGCCCATCACCAGGGCAATGCCGAGCTTGACCAGCGTGTTGGTTACCATGGCGATCGCCACGGCCGTCGCGGCCTGCCCACTGGACGCAGTCCCGGCGGTGCGCGACAGCGCAATGGCCACGGCGTCCACGTCAGCCAGGGAGCCGATGGTCGCGGCAAAGTAGATGCCGCCGGTGCCGAAGAATTCCTGCGCCGCGTGCACCGCGATCAGCACGACGGCGTATATCGCTCCGAAGGTGACCGCTGCGGTCAAGCTGAACGGATTGTTGACCTTGGCCGCGCTCGGGGCGCCTTCCGCCGCGACTGCGCCGCGGCCGAGCAGCCATGCCGCCACCGCGCCCTCGAGGCCCATGGCGATTACCACGGGGAGCAGCCGCGGCAGGATGGAGATGTTGACGGTGCCGGCGAACACCGCGACCCGCACACACATCACCGCCGACGCCAGGACCGCCGACGCCGCCGCAATGCGCGCCAGCCCTTGCGAGGCGCGCGCTTGTGTCGCCATCGAAACGGTCACCGCGGTGCTCGACACCAATGCTCCGACCAGGCCGGCCACAATCATGCCGCGCTGTTCGCCGAGCAGCCGCATCGCCACGAAGCCGGCAAACGAGAGCGCGCTGACCAGGACCACCACCAGCCAGATCTCGAACGGGTTCAGCACATCCCAAGGGCCGTAGCCGTGGTTCGGGACCAGCGGCAGGACGATAACCGTGATGACTGCGAGCTCCAGCGCGGATGCCAGCTCCAGCTGCGTCAGGGCGCGCGAAAAACCTTCGAGCCGTGGCTTGGCGACGAGTAAGACGGCGACGGCGACGCCGGCCGCACCGGCCAGCAGCAACTCGCCGGCGCCCGCGAGCGCGCCGATGAGGAACGTCGCCAGCGCCGCGATCTCAGTGGTCGCGCCCATGTCGCCGGCTTCGGAGCCGCGCAGGTACGACACCACGGCGACGGCCGCGACGGCCACGAAACTGGCCACCACCAGTGCCGGGCCGACGGTGGTGATGAGGAGCATGGGCACGGCACCGGCCAACGCGATCAGCGGGAAGGTGCGGACACCGGCGAACAGCTTGTGCGTTTTGCGCGCCTCGGCGCGCTCGCGGTCAAGCCCAATGAGAAATCCAACGAGGATCGCGACGAACAGTGACTCGACCGCTGCGACGGGCGCGCTGGGACTGATCACCAGACACCCAGGAGCCGTGACCGGTGATCAGTGAGGAGTGACCAGTGGCGAGTGACGAGTGATTGGTGACTACAAACGCCCGGAAGCCAGGGGAGGGGCGATGGCATCAGCGTAAGGCTGCGAGGCCGCCATCGACGACCAGGGTCTGGCCGGTAATGTAGCTTGCCTCGTTGGACAGCAGGAAGACGGTGGCGTACGCGACCTCCCAGGCGGTGCCCTGGCGGCCGAGCGGCACCGGGGTACGCTCACGTCCCGGCCGGCCTGCGGAGGCAAGGCGGCCGAGCGGCGTGTCGATCAGACCAGGCACGACGACGTTGGCGCGCACGCCGCGGCGTGCGCCCTCCAGTGCCACATGCCGGCACAACCCGAACAGCCCTGCTTTCGACGCGTCATATGCTGGCAAGGAGCTTCCAGGCTTGAGGCCGGCGACCGACGAGATGAAGACGATGGCGCCACCGTCGGACAGCTGCGGCAGCGCCGCCTTGCACAGCAGAAAATGGGCGCGCAGATTCACCGCGAAGGTGAAATCCCAGGCCTCTACGGTCGTCCCCTCCAGCCCGCGCCCCGCGGCAATGCCCACGTTGAGCACCAGTCCGTCGAGACCGCCGAGCCGGTCAACGCTGGTGGCGACCAGCGACGCACAGGTGTCGGCATCGGCGACGTCGCCAACGAGAGCGACCGCGTTGCCCCCGTTTGCGGCGATGCGTGCGACGGTGTCTTGTGCCGCCGCGGCGTCGATATCGGCGCAGGCGAGCGCGGCACCTTCACGCGCCGCCAGCAGCGCCATGGCGCGCCCATTGCCGAGCGGCGCTTCCGGGTCGGACGACGGGCGCGTGCCCGCCCCGACTACAAGGATGCGGCGGCCTGCCAGACGTGTTCGTGTAGTCGCGTCGCCGCGTGCCTCAGGGGGGAGCAGTGACGAGTGACGAGTGGCATGTGACGAGTCGGATTCTCGCTGGTCACTCATCACTTATCACTCGTCACTCGTCACTGCTTCTCTGGCACTCGCCGCACAGACCGTACAACTCCATCTTGTGCCCGGTCAGGCGGAAGCCGAGGCGGTGCGCGACTTCGGTCTGCAATGCTTCGATGCGCGCCTCCTCGAATTCGATGATGGCGCCGCAGCGCTCGCAGATCAGATGGTCGTGGTGATGGCCTTCGGCGACGCTCTCGTAGCGCGCCTCGCCGTCGCGGAAGTGGCGTTCGACGGCGAGACCGCAGTCGGTCAGCAGCTTCATCGTGCGGTACACGGTGGCATAGCCGATGTGCGGGTTGACCTGCTTCACCTCGTGATACAGCTCCTCAACGCTGATGTGGCCGCGGCTGGCAAAGAAGACGTGTGCGATGTCGTCGCGCTGTGCCGTGGACTTCAACCCTTGCTGGCGCAGATGCTCCTTGAAAATGGTGAAGCGGTCTTCCGGCGTCTTGCGTGCCGCACGCATCACGCGTTCCTCCGGTGCGAAGCGGGCCTCTCGTCATGCGCCGCCGATTTGAGCTCGGTTGCGTATGAGTCGAAGGTTTGCACGTGGCAGCGCATAGCGACCCAAAGGGGAGCGGTCGCCCGAAAAGACGCCGGGCGCAGCCCTCAGGGCTCGACGCGTTCCGTGGGTGCGGCCAGTGGCGATGCCTCGGTGGCGCGCTCGAGCAACCGGCGAATCGCGGGAGACAGGTAGACATCTTCGACCGGATGTCCGGCAAGCTCTTCGACCAGGAAGTCGATCTGGGCACCGACCGGCAGGATACGGTCGAGCAAGATGACGCGCGCGCCGCGCACGCGGCAGCTGCCGCTGCGCACGCGGTAGCCGACTTCGCGCAACAGCCGCTCGTGTCGCACCTCGAAGCCGAGCCGCGTCGCCAAACCCTTCAACTCCTCCAACAGTGCGAGCTGTGCTGCCGCACCCCGCGCCGGCTGTTCCGTTGCTCGTCCCACGTGCAGGTTTCTACTGGAGGATCGGCGCGTTGTAAACCCCGCGCGCCCGCGAGGCAGGGCGTGGGGGCCTGAGGGCTTGGAGGTTATTGGGGCTTGGAGGTTAGATGAAACAGCAGTACCGCAGCGATCCAATGGGGCGAGGGCCATAAGAGACGCGGGCCACCGGCTGCGTTGAACTTGGCAGTTTGCAGCGACCCAACGGGGAGTGGACCACAAAGAGTCGCCGGCCGCCGGCCGCTTTCTCCGCGGCGATGAAAGTGCTACGGAGCGTTGAATGATCAAGACTATCCTCGTCGGACTGGATGGATCGGACCACGCGCGCACGGCCGGACGCTACGCCCTGTGGCTCGGGGAGCGCTTCGGGGCAACGGTCGTCGGCTTGCACGTCGTCGATATCGTGTCGATCGAGGGCTCTTTTTTCCATGATATCTCGGGCTCGATGGGCTTCGAGCCGTACCTCGACTTTTCCTCGAAGATGCGCGAGGTGCTGCACGAGCGTGGCAAGGCCCTGCTGCAGGAGTTCACCGATCAGGCAGCCAAGACGGGCGCGCGCGCCGACACCGTGCTCGGGATGGGCGTGATCGCCAACGAAGTGGCCGAGTACGCCAAGACCGCGGACCTCGTGGTCATCGGTCATCGCGGCGTCAACGAGAAGTTCTCCACCGGCCTGCTCGGCAGCACGGCGGAAAGCGTCACTCGGAAATGTCCCAAGCCGGTGTTCGTGTGTACCATGGACTTCCGACCGCCCACCGACCCGCTGCTCGCCTATGACGGCAGCCAGCGCGCCGCCGCCGCCATGCAGTCGGCCGCCGAGTTCTGTACGACGTTGTCGCTGCCGCTGACCGTGTTGACGGTGAACAAAGACGAGGGCGCGGGCCGCAAGACCCTCGAAGAGGCTGAGAAGTACATGGGCTCGTACCAGCTCAAGTCCAATTTCGTCCTGCAGCAGACGGGCAATGCGCCGGAACGCATCACCAACTTCCTGAAGGAACACAACCACGACCTGTTGTTCATTGGTGCATACGGGCACAGCCGCATCATTGAAATGGTGCTCGGCAGCACCACCGAGTATGTGATGCGCAATAGCCCGTGCGCGGTGTTTCTGAATCGCTAGGACCTGCGGTCGGCGTCTCTTCTATGATCCGCTCCCCGTTGGGTCGCTGCACACTTCCAAGTCCGACAGGCGGCTATCACTGACGCGCCTCCGCCGTCAGGGGATCACGAAAGGACGAAATTCCGAAAGGACGAAAGCCTTCAACAGGACGGGAACCCTTCTTTATTTCGTGTTTTCGTCCTTTCGTGCTTTCGTGATTCTGCGCGTGCGCCGCGTTGCCGGTCTCCGGAGCGTTGGGCTCGCTGATCGACCCGCAAGCCATCAAATGAGCGCGCAGGGTACCGCTGGCTTAGCGCGCCGCGAACTCGGCGAGCGCTCGCCGCGCCGCGGCGACGGCTTTCAAATTGCGCACGAGCCGCAGCTCGATCTCAACATTGTCGCAAAAGCTCGCCAGAACCTTGGACAACAGAGCGCGATGGACGAAGATCCGCGCCGGCCGGCATGCAATCTGGACGAGCAGATCGGCAAGCGCGGCGGGAACCTGGGACCACATGTGATCCAGCCCATCCAGTGCCGTCACCAACTGGAATCCCATGATGAGCCCCTGGACTCTGTCGGCCGCGAGCAGCATGTACGGATAGTACGGCTGCCCGACGCCGTCTTCGATGCCGTCGATCTTCATCATCGGCGCCGCGAATACGTCCAACTCTACGTCTATTTCCATGGTTGGCAACGCCGCGACGCGGCGCATCCGCTCGGCATCGACGACCAAGGAAATTTTCCAGTCGTCGCAGCGCAGCCCCTCGACACGTTCGTTCCAGTCGGCAGGCTGCAGCGTTGGCGAAGCCGGATAGCGCAGCAGGTACCGTTGACCCGGCGGCGGCGTCAACGGCGCGCCGGCGGTTTGGAAACGCGGTGCCATGATCAGCAGGTGTTCGAGGGCGGTGATCATCAGATCGATCTCATCGTCGTGTACG
>CAZTDK010000497.1:0-5277 GCA_964611965.1 uncultured Binatia bacterium (SeqCode)
GTGCTGAATACGCATCTGCTGTCGACGCGCGAGGCGTACCCGACACGCGCCTACCAGTCATTGGGCAACCTCGCGCCACGACCCACAAGCGACGACGGCAGCCCCGGCGACCGCCGCGCGGTGCCCGAGGGGATTGCCATCGGCGATCCGGAGCAGATCATTACCGCGGTCAAACGCTGGGAGTCCGTCGGCGTCGACAGCATCAACTTCATCGTCAACGCCGTGGAAATCATTCCGCAGGAGCAGGTGCTCGACAGCCTGCGGCTGTTTGCGCGTGAGGTGATGCCACAGTTTCGCACGTCGCGCGTGGCGGGTGGCACGTCGCCCGAGTCAAGCCGCGCTGAGCGTAGCCGATGAACCACGGGCGACGTGCCACGCGCAACATGCGGCTTCCGCCATGCTGATCGGCACCGCGAACCTCGACGCACTGGCTGCTTTTGCGCCGGTTATGGAGCGCCTCGACGGCGACGCGGTCACCTTCGAGCACGCAGAGGTGCTGCAAGTTGCGTATGAGATTGCCACACCGCACCGCACGGCCATGTTGCCGCCGGCGCTGCATCCCACCGATCCGCCGCTCGTGATCTGGTTGCTCTACCGCTGCCCGTCAAGTCCCTGGGGGCCGTTTGCCATGGCCCAGACGCGCATCGAATGCCGCAGTGGTCTCCGCCTGCGCGCGTTCCTGGTCTCTGCCGTGGTCGACAACCCCGACGCGGCAACCGCTCTGAGCGCACGCTGGGGATTTGCCGTGCAGGACGGCGCGGTCACGTTGCGGCACTACTACGACTGCGTGCACGCGACAGCCACCGTCGACCGTCGCGCCATTCTGGACCTGATCGTCTCGGACCCGGATCCCTTGTCGGCGGCCGACGTCCAATACGCAGCCAACATGAACCTCGCCCACACCCCGCGCGGACTGCGCCTGGTGCAAGTCGAGCCGCGTTACCAGATTCATCGCGTCGAGCGCGGCCGCCCGCGCGCTGTGGAATTCGAAGGGACGGCGTGGGGCGAGGCCCGCGTGCAGCCCGTGTATCCCGTCGCGGCATCACTAGCGCTCGCCGATATCACCCTGCCCCGCCTGCGCTTCGTGTGTCGCCCCGACGTCCTCGCCTTCGACGGCACCGAAGCCGCCGGATAGGGGCTGCGGCTGACGAGTGACAAGTGATCAGTGACAAGTGGTGAACGATGAATGACACAACGATCCGCGATCAGTGATCAGTGATCAGTGATCAGTGATCAGCGGAAGCGACCGTTGGGCTCAACGCCTCCTACTTTCGTCACTTCTCATGTCTTGTCACTCGTCACTTGTCACTCGTCACCCATCACCGATCTCCCGTCACTGCTCTAACAGGCCGGAAGTGTTGCCCCGCCGCCGAGCACTTTGACCGTCGCCGTCGGAGTATTGCCGGACCAGCAATTGTCCGTGCCGGTCTTGTCCCAGATCAGATCGGCTGCCAGACCGGCCTCGATCGGATTGTCCGGCGGCAGCTTGCCGTTGTTGGTCAACACATTGTTCACGATGCGGTCGTTTTCCGGATTCGGATTGATGTCGAGATCCGTACAGGACGACGGGCTTTCACAATAGTTCGCGACGATGACGCCGACGAAGCCGTTGTTGCTGAGCCGATTGCCGTCCACAGTCACGAAGGTGCCGCCGAGGATCACGATCCCGGTCCCTGGCGGGGCCTCTTGCGTATCGTCGGCACTGGCGGTGTTCGGGTAATTGTTGTCGTGCACGTCGTTGTCGGAGATCAGAACATTCGTCTGATCCTTCTTCTGCAGACCGGCGTTGATGTCCGCGACGATGCCGAGGGTGTTGTTGAACACCTGGTTCTTCGTGGCGGTGACATCGCTGCTGTTCTCGATCTCCAGCCCGAGGAGATTCTCGTGCGTCGTGTTCCCGGTGATCGTCACGTGGTCGCTTTGCCCGACGTAGATTGCTGCGTCCAACGTCGTGTGCTGAGCATCGTTGTCGCTGATCGTGCCGTTGTGCGAGCGCACCGGGAACAGACTGTAGAGCTGATTTGCATCGGCTGAGTTTTGATCCAGCGTGAAACCGTCGACGCAGGCAAGATAGATACCGAACTGATCGAAGCCGCGCACGGTGAATCCTTGCACCGAGAAGCTGTGCAGCAGCGTACCGTCCGCGCCGCACGGGGGGTGCTCACCCGGGTGTTCGTCCGTGGAAATCTCGACGCTATCCGTGGGGGCCACCACGATGCCGTTCATCTGCCCGCCCGGATTTTCGAGCACGACAGGATGACCGGGCGTCGACTCGCCGACAAGGTGAATTCCGTCTTTCGAAATGATCACGGCGCTCACGGCACTGGCGGACTCGTGGTACACGCCAGGCTCCACCAAGATGGTCGTGTTAGCGGACGCCGCATTGATGGCCGCCTGAATCGACCCGCCGGCGTGCACGGTCAGCGTCGGTGCCGTCGTCGTCGTGGTGCTCTCGCCGCAGCCGGCAACCAACCCCATCGCCAGCACAGTCATCCACAGTTTCTTCATCTCGTCTCCTCTTCAAGTCCAACGGGGGAAATGGAAAGTCGCTTGCTGATGGCAGATGGCGTATCGCTGATGCTCGGAACCATTTGCCATCGGCGATCGGCCATCAGCCCGCGGCCTATTTCCGGGTTTTCCATATTCTCCCCTCTTCAACGCTTCAGCCCCTCAGTAAATTTGCTCCCCGCCGGCGCGTCGAGATCGAGCCCGGTGGTCTCCATCAAGCGCGCCATGGTCATGTAGAAACCAACCGCGAGGATGAGCTCGACGATTTCCTGCGCACTGAAGCTCGCCGACATCTGGGCAAACACCGCGTCGGAGGCGCGGACGTCGCGCACGACCTCCGTCGTGAAGCGCAACACCAGCTGCTCGGTGGCATTGAAGCAGCCGGCGGTGATGTCATCGCGCCGGAGCGCGTCGACTTGCGCCTCCGTGACACCGACCGCTTGCGCGATGGGCACGTGCTGAATCCACTCGTATTCCGCCGGCGACAAGCGCGCCACTCGCAGGATGGCCAGCTCGCGCACCGCGGCGCTCAGCTTCTGCTCGGTGAGTATCGACGTCCCGAGGCGCAGCAGCGGCCGCAGATTGGTCTGGGCGTGCGCCATCATGAAGAAGATTTTCAGCGGCGCCGGGAGACGTTCGAGCGTCTCGCGCACGCCGGGCGAAGCCGTGGCTGGATCAACGTAGGGCAAGCGGGCCATGCACTTCTCCTCTCAACGCGGCGGCACACTAACGTAGCGGCGCGGGAAATGTAAACAGTGCTGAGTCCTGAGTGCTGCCTCCTGAGTGCCGGTCTTCAGGAGGCCACGGCTTTCGCGCGCGCAATGAAGTCACGCATCTTGGTGAAATTGCGCGTTCCGTCCGCGTCTTCGACGCCGGTGTGGACGTCGACCGCCCAGGGGTGGACGGCATCCACCGCGTCGGCCACGTTGTCCGGCGTGAGACCGCCGGCGAGGATAACCGGCACGCGCACGCTGTCGACGATGCGGCGGCTGATCGCCCAATCGTGCGTCTTGCCGGTGGCGCCGCCGCGGCCGGTGGTGGGGTCGTAGGTGTCGAGAATGATGGCATCGACACGGCGCTCGAGCGCGCGGGCTCTGGCAACGGCACCGTCCCCGGTGACGTGCACGACGCGGATGATTTTCAGATGCGGCGCCACGACCCGCAGGAGCTCGATCTCCCGTGCCGGACACTCGCCGTGCAACTGGATCGCCGCGACGCCGAGCGCGCGGCACAGGTCGGCAGCTTCGCGCGCGCTGTCGATGTATGTGATGGCGACAGCGGTGATGAACGGTGGCAGCGCCGCGATGATGCCGCGCGCCTTCGTCTCGGTCAACTCGTCGTGCACGCCGGTGGGCAAACGCACCGTGAACCCGAGCGCGTCGGCGCCGCAGCGCTCCAAGGCCAACGCTTCCTCGAGCGTCGAGACGCCAGCGATCTGCACACGCACGGGCATGCGGGCGGCTGTAGCAGCTTCGCGCGGCTGGGCAAAGCCGGCTCGAAGCCACAAGCGAATCACGAAAGCACGAAAGGGCGAAAGCACGAAAAAGAGAAAGCCCTCTTTTATCTTTCCTTTCTTAATTTCGTGATTTCGCGATTTCGTGTTTTCGTGATTCTCCCGTCTTCCTTTCCCGCCCCATTCCACAATCGCACAAAAGGCCCGTGATACTCGACGCTTGACGGCACCCCGCTCGCACGCGAGTCTAGGCCGGCAGCCGGCGTCTTTTCTAGGGGCCGCTCCCGTTGGTCGCTAGTAGCTGCCAAGACCGCGGGTTGCAGGGAGCGAGGACGGTACATGGAGATCTACATCGACGGGGAGTGGCATCCGCGGGACGCCGCCAAGGTTTCGGTTTTCGATCATGGGTTGCTCTACGGTGACGGCGTGTTCGAAGGCATCCGCGTCTACAACCGGCGCATCTTCCGCCTCACGGAGCATCTCGAGCGGCTCTACGCCTCGGCGCAGGCTCTGGCGCTGACCATCCCGCTGCCGTTTGCGGAGATGCAGGCCGTGGTTCAGGAGGCCGTGCGCCGCAACCGCAAGGACGACGGCTATATTCGGCTCGTCGTCACCCGCGGCGCCGGCGATCTCGGCATCGATCCGCGCAGCTGCGCGCACCCCAGCGTCATCATCATCGTGACCGACATCCGCGTCTACCCGCGCGAATTGTATGCCGACGGGATCAAGGCCATCACCTCGGCGACCCGCCAGGTGTCGCACGAGGCCTTCGATCCGCGGGTGAAGTCGCTCAGCTATCTCAAGAACATCCTCGCCAAGATCGACGCGCAGCGCGCCGGCGCGCATGAAGCCATCATGCTGAACGCCGCCGGCTTCATCGCCGAGTGCTCCGCCGACAACCTGTTCGTCGTCCGCGCCGGCCGCTTGCTGACACCGTCCCCACAAGACGGTGCGCTCGAAGGCATCACCCGCGGTGCCATCCTGGAGCTGGCTGCCGAGGCCGGAATTGCCGCGGGAGAAGCCCATCTGACTCGGTACGACGTGTTCACCGCCGAGGAATGTTTCGTCAGCGGCACCGGTGCCGAGCTCATGCCGGTCACCGAAGTGGACGGCCGCGTGATCGCCGACGGCAAGCCCGGCGCCGTCACGCGGCGGCTCATCGAAGCGTTTCACGCGCTCGTGCGCCACGAGGGCGAGGCACTGTGGTAGGCGGAACTCGGGGGGGCATCCAGATGGCCGACATGAGCGCGCCGCGCATTCGCGTCAAAGAGCTTCTGCACGTCAACGTCGAGGTGACGGACCTCAACCGGTCCCTC
>CAZTDK010000498.1:0-5275 GCA_964611965.1 uncultured Binatia bacterium (SeqCode)
ACGACGCTGGCTTGGGCCTTATCTCGCCGGCATTGCGGCTAGGGGGAGAGTCCAGTGAGTCAAGGTTGGTCAGATGCACAGCCGGCTGGCTGTGCGTCTGACCAACCTTACTGTAAATTGCACCTGGCGACCAACGGGAGCGGACTATAGAAGAGACGCCGACCGCAGATCCCACGCAAAGTAGGCGTGCGTGCTGTCGAAGTAGAAGTCAATCTGGTTGCCCTGACGGCGCGCGGCTTCCCCCCCGAGACGGAGCTGATGGGTCGTGAGATCGGCCAGGCGCCGGGAGCGGTAGCGCAGCCAGCGGCGATAAAAGGCAGGGCCGAAGTCGCCGCGGTGGCTGCGGGTGATGACGTGCTCCAGGCCTTCGCGCTCGATCAGCTGCGGGTCGAGGTCGTTGCCGGACCGGGCGACGAACTCGGCGAACCACTGCTGCGCCAGGTTCTTCGGTGCGTGGAGGAGGGGAATGGTGGCGTGCGCCGCCGGGTGGGGTTCGATGCCGACTGCGCCGCAGGTGACGCACAGGCTGACAAGCGCCGGCTCGTGCTCGATGAGTCGGCGGGCGAGGTGGGCGCGTAGGGTTGTCAACGGGACGCGGAGTTGCGGTTGCACGGCGCCCTGACGCGCCTGGTATGCGCGCGTCGCGTCGAGCAGGCGCGCGAGGAACTCCCGATTACGGGCCGGCCAGCGGCTGTATACGCCGTCGTGCTCGATGCGCGCCACGGCATCGAGATGGGTGACGAGAAAGCTCTGCAACGCCAACGGCAGCGGGTACCGCAGCAGCACGTAGGCAAGATCCGCGTGGCGGTGCGTCGAGCTCGTGCCGTGCGCGCCTTCGCAGCTGGCGCGCGTGCGTACGCCCGGGAGGGTGTTGAGCAGTGCTACCACCTCACACACGCCAGCATCGATGGGGCGCACGCCGCGACCTTAGCCTGCGCCATGGCGGGGGCGCAATTGGGAAGCACGTGGCGGGTGGCTCGTGGCACGTTGCAGGTGCCGGAACGCGATGCTCCACAGTAAGCACGTGGCAGGTGGCCCTTCACGCGTGGCGGAGCGGCGATGTCCACGAGCCACACGCCACGTGCCACCTGCAGAGGAGTGGTTTGGAACCCCCGCCTTTACAGCCCGTACCTGCGGTGGTAGGAACCGTCAATTCTGGAGGCACTGGGGTGAACCATCGGCAGCTCAAGTTGTTCCAGCGGCTCTTGCAGGATCGCCGGCAGGAGTTGCTTGACGAGGCCGGACGGACCGTCGGGGGTATGACCGATAGCAAGGAGACCTTTCCCGACCCCACCGATCGGGCCTCGCTCGAGTCCAACCGCAACGCGATGCTGCGCATTCGCGATCGTGAACGCAAGCTGCTCACCAAAATCGACGACGCGTTGCTGCGCATCGAGGACGAGAGCTACGGCTTGTGCGAATCGTGCGGCGGACCTATCGGGCTCAACCGCTTGAAAGCGCGGCCCGTGACCACGTTGTGCATCGATTGCAAGTCCGACCAGGAATCGCAGGAACGGCGTCTGCGTGGCTCCTGACGCCGCGCCCCGGCCGCTGATCCTCCCGTCGTCCCATCCACGATGGCGCTGAGGCGATGTTTGATGGAAAATCGGGGTCTTAAAGGTGGTCAAGTGAGCCAGCGCACGCTGCTTTTGGCAATTTTTGCTTTGCACTGTCGTGAATTCATGCTAGAAGGGTGCGCTTTCTAAGCCATTAGGGCTGGTGGAGAACCGGAGGGGAGACCGGTGACGCGTGTCGACTTGGCGATCTTGCACGAAATTGTGCGTGTCATACAGGCGCGCGCAAAGGTGCCGGAGCGCATAAAGATCCAGAAGCGAGACTACCAGATCACGTATCTGGAGGATCACCGCCAACGGATCGAGGAGGCTTTGCGCCGACACGACACTGACCGCGTCAATATGCTTTTTGGGCAGCTCACCAGCAAGGTGAAGTATCAACTGATGCGGCAATCCACTACCTCCCAGAAACCCCGGACACAGGCACGGGCGCCCGGCGGACGCAGCACGACGACCGCCCGTAGCCCGGCGACCACCCGCACCGCGGCGGCTCGCCGCAAGCGAGCACGCGCTCGCTGAGAGGCCTGCGCCCTGCGGGCCGCGTCTCTTCTATGGCCCGGTCCCCGTTGGGTCGCTGCGGGCTACCGAGATCGACAGGGCTTGCGCCCGGTTTCCTTTCTATGCGGCGCTCCCGGGGGGCTGCCAAATCCGACAGCTCGTTAGCTTTGGTTGACGGGATCGGAATCCTGCGCCTGTGCACGTTGGGGTGAGCTCGGATTTGCAACCGGTGCGCCGCGTGTCGTGGTGGCGAGCCGGGAGTGCCGCTGTCGCTGTCAGCGTGGTGCTCACGTGGTTCGAGATCTGGACCTACAGCGACTGCCTCGGCAGCTTCTTCCATTTCGACGACTTCTGGGTGTTGGCGGCGGCGGCGCACATTCCGCCCCATTCACTGAGCCAGCTGTGGCGGGTCTTCGAGCCGATCCACGGCTTCCTCTTGTACCGGCCGTTGTCGACTGTCTTGTACTTCTTCACGCTGCGCGAAGCCTTCGGCTACGACCCGGTCGGATATCATGCCGTCCAGATCGCGTTCCAGGCGTTGAACGGCCTCCTCGTGTACGCGATTGCGGACAGCATCTTGTTCTCGCGTCCCCTCGCGGCGGCGGCGGCGTTGATCTACGTCACTGCCCCGGGGCACGCGCTCGCCGCGTGCTGGGTGGCGCTGTTCACGATGACGGGAACCACCTTCCTCTACTTCTTCGCTGTCTGGGTGTGGGTGCGACTGGATAGTCGCTGGCGCTTTCCGCTCACCTTTCTCCTATTCTGCCTCGCGCTTCTTGCCAGCGAGCATGCGGTCAGCCTGCCGCTCACATTGACTGCGACATCACTGCTACTGACGCAGCGCTCCGGCATGGGGTCCCAAACGACGCCGGCCGCAGGCCCGGGCCATAGAAAAGAGGCCGCCCGCGGGGGTGCTGCGCGCCGGACCTGGCGGGAGTTGGCGGCATTCTATCTGGTCGGTGGCAGTTACGTTGTTGCCAAGCTGTACTACATGCGCTACGGACTGGCCGGCGCGTTTCCGGATCCGGCGGCACGAGCGTACGTCGAAGCCGGCTACCACGTGAGTTTCGAGCCCGTCTCGATCCTGCGCCACCTGGGCCGGTATTGCACGTTCACCATCGATCTTCTCTATGACCGTGCACAGTCGGACACCGCGGCGCTCTTTCTGGGCGTGTGCGTGGTTCTGGTGGCAGCCGGGGCGACGGTGGCGGTCGCCATGGATTGGCGGAAGGCGCGGCCGTTGCGGGTTGCCGCCTTCGGCCTCGACGTCTTCATCATCGGCCTGGCACCGGTGTTGGTGCTCCCAGAACATTTCTATTCGTACTATGTCGGTATCGCCGCAATGGGGATGGCGCTGGCGATCGTCGGCGTGACGGCCGCGCTGCCCCGAGTTTCGCGGCTCGCTCCTTGGGTGGCAGTTGCCCTGATCATGGCGGTACACATGGGCAGCACGGCAATGTCCGTGCGTGCCAGCACAGAGTTCCGCTTCCTTCGCAGCTTCTCGGAATCTGCCGCGCGCTGGCTTTACACCTTGCGGCAGCATGCCGATGACGCGGGAGTCGCGGAGGTTGTAGTGCCGGAAAGCGGGCTGACGGACCTGGTCTTCAATACTGGCAAGGCGCATCAACTGTTCTTGTGCGCCGATTACCAGGTCGTCACGGCGAAGGACATGCGGACGGTCGAGCCGACGAAAGGTCGATTGATCTTGGTTCAACCCGATCCGTTGCCCAGTGCACTCAAGGGATCAAGGCCGTGGCTGCATCCCTGCCCTGATCCGGGATGAAATGAGAGATTTGAAAAGAGTAGCCATGCAGTTGGGCTTCGCCGGAGAGGCAGGAGACTCCACACGGCCCCAAGCCCCAAGCCCCAAGCCCTTGAATCAGCCGCCTTTGCCTCTCAGCGACAGCTGAATACGCTGCATCGTGGCGCAACTTCTGCGGCGCTGATACGTTTGATAGGGTGAGCGCAGCGGTGGACCCAGAGGCTGATCCGGATGTGGAACTCATGCTGGCGGTGCAACGTGGTGATGCGTCTGCTTTTGAGCGACTGTTCACCAAGCACATCGCCAACGTCGTGGGCTTCGCCGCCCGGTTCGTGGGGACGCGCGCGCGCGCAGAGGAGCTGGCACAGGATGTGTTCCTGCAAGTATACAAGCACCGCGAGCGCTACGAACCGCAAGCGCGCTTCTCGACGTGGTTGTATCGCATGGTGACCAACGCCTGTCTGAGCGAGGTGCGGCGCGCGGACTATCGCGGGCGCACGCAATCGATGGATCAGCCCGTGGGGGATGCCGATGATCCGCCGGAGCTTGCGGATATCAGCGCACGCAATAGCGAGGATGACGCTTTGAGCCGCGAGACCCTCGAGCGTGTGCGGACGGTGTTGGACGACTTGCCGCCGCAGCAGCGGGCGGCGCTGTTGCTGGCGCGGGTCGAAGGATTCTCGTACGAGGAGGTTGCCGCGAGCCTGTCGTGCTCTGTGTCGGCGGTGAAGAGCCTGATACACCGGGCGACAGTGACCCTGCGAGAGAGCTTGAAGGAGGAAGGCGTGTAAAATGGCCAGTTGCGGAGCGGTGCGAGAAAATCTCACGGCATGGGTCGATAGCGAGCTGTCGCCGCGACGGGTGGAGCGGGTCCGCGAGCATGTCGCGAGGTGTGCCGATTGCGCGGCCGAGGCCGAAAGTCTGCGAGCCAGCATCGGGCTGCAACGCCGCGTGCTGACGCGCTTGACCGCCGTGGGGGACGTCGATAGCGCAATGTTGCATGCCCGACTGCGCCGCGCCGTCGCCGCGGAAGCCGAGCCCCGGCCATTGCGATGGAGCTGGATCTTCCGGCCAATGGTCTTGGCGCCAGCCGTGGCACTGCTGGCGGTGCTGGTACTCTTCACCGCTGCCGGTGGTCCGACGGATGTTCTGGCCCCTCTCGGCGTCGCGCCGCCACCGCTGGCCGTGAAGCGCGCCACCGGGTTGTTCAAGGACTATACGCTCATCCAGCATCTCGACGAGTTGGAGCACTTCGATACAGTCGAATCGGAATCCCTAGACGACGAGCAAGATTCGCAGACCGGCTGAGACGGCATGCCTCGACACCTGATCACGTATGCGGTGGGCTTGGTCTGTGCCCTGACGTTCACCGCATACGCCGCCAACGGGTTTCCGCTGCTGGCGCAGAACTGGCAGGATCTCAGTCCCAGGGAGCGCTACG
>CAZTDK010000499.1:0-5247 GCA_964611965.1 uncultured Binatia bacterium (SeqCode)
GATCTAGGGGCAATCGTGGCCGAGGTCGAGCATGGAGTGATCTTGGCCACCGACATCCGGGCCGGCAACGTGTCCGATGGCGCGGGCGCGAAGGCGTTGGTGGAAGCGGCGGCCGCCTGTGCGCAGCAGCCGATCGGGCGCGCGTTCGGCGACACCGCATATGGAACCACGAGTGTACGCCAGGATCTGCGCACGTGCGTGCAGCGCGTGGTCGCTCCGGCTCCGCCCGTGTCGCACCGGCGCGGCTGTTTCTCGCTCGATGACTTTCACATCGATGCCAAGCGCGGCGTGGCGCGCTGTCCCGCCGGCAAACGGTCGATGCGCCGCAACCGCATTGAGCGGCCCGTGCCCGGCTGGCGGTACGTGTTTTCGCTCAACGATTGCCGGGCGTGTCCCCTGCGGGCGCAGTGCACCCCCGCGGCAGCGACGGACCGCAAGCTTGCGGTCACCGAGGTCACTGAGGCGCTGCAGAAACTGCGTCGGCGACAGCGCACGCCGGCCTTCCGGGCGCTGTATCGAAAGCGCGTGATCGTCGAGCATCGTCTGGCACGGCTGTGTCAGCTCGGCGTCCGTCAATCGCGGTACTTCGGACGCGCGAAGACCGCCTTCCAACTCGCCTTGGCGGCGGCCGTGGCGAACCTGAGCCTCGCGATCACTCATCTGGACTCGTCCTTTGTCCCTCTGTGGCCGTATCTGGTCGTCCTTGTCGCTGTCCGTAATCCATATGCCGGCCACGCCGATTCCAATGCCGGATGGCCCACTGGCACTGCCGATGCGCTCGCGGCGTAACTCGACTCCGAAAAACGGCCATTCTCGGCCGGGCCTCTAGCGCCTGAGCGCCTTGCGGATGGCGCGCACCAGCGCGTCGATCTCCCCATGCGTGTTGTAGAGGGCGAGCGACGGGCGCACCGTACTGGTCAGCCCGAAGCGATCCATTGTCGGTTGCGCGCAATGATGCCCTGCCCGAACCGCGATGCCTTCCTGATCGAGGAAACTCCCCATCTCCTCCGCAGTCATGCCGTCGACGATGAAAGAAAGCACGCCGGCTTTCTCTGGCGCCGTGCCGATCAGGGTCAGCCCGGGGATGCGGGCCAGACAGTCGGTGCCATCCGCCAACAACTCGCGCTCATGGCGCGCGATGTTTTCCATGCCGATTTGTTCCAGGTAGTCAACCGCCGCGCCCAAGCCCACGGCGGGTCCAAGCGTCCCGGTGCCGGCCTCGAAGCGTGCCGGCGGATCGGCGAACGTGCTCTTCTCGAACGTCACACGTTGAATCATGTTGCCGCCGCCTTGCCACGGCGGCATCTCGTCGAGCAGCGCCTGCTTCCCGTAAAGCACCCCGACACCCGTGGGGGCGAACAATTTGTGGCCGGACAAGACGTAAAAGTCGGCGTCCAGCGCCTGCACGTTGACGGGGAAGTGGGAGACAGCTTGGGCGCCGTCGACCAGGACGCGTGCACCGTGCCGGTGCGCTGCCTGGATCATCTCACCCACGGGGAGGATGGTCCCGAGTGCGTTTGACACGTGCGTAATGGCCACGAGGCGCGTGCGCGTATTGAGCAGCTTGCCGTAATCGCCCAGGAGCACTTCGCCGCGATCGGTGACTGGGACGATGCGCAACACGGCACCCACCGCGTCGGCGAGGAACTGCCACGGCACGATATTGGAGTGGTGCTCCAGAGTGGTCAGGATGATCTCATCGCCCTCACCAATGTGCTGGCGTCCCCAGCTGTTCGCGACCAGATTCACCGCCTCGGTGGTACCGCGGACGAAGACGATCTCGTTCGGCGAGCCGGCTCCCAGGAAGCGCTGCACCTTCTGCCGTGCACCTTCGTAGGCGTCGGTTGAACGCGCCGCCAACGTGTGCGCGGCGCGATGGACGTTGGAGTATTCGTGCTCGTAGTAGTGTACCAGCCGCTCAATGACCGCGCGCGGCTTCTGCGTCGTCGCGGCGTTGTCGAGCCACACCAGGGGTTTGCCGTGGATACGCTCCTGGAGGATGGGGAAGTCGCGCCGGATGTCACGCACGTCGAAGATGCGTCGCGACAGGAGCGGGGTGGTTGGCGCGCGGCTTGTGGCGGGCGCCGGCGTCAGGAAGTAGTAGCCCGGCGTACTGACCGGCGGCGTTGTCGGCAAGCTGGGCTGGCCATCGAAGAGACGCGGCAGCCCAGCGTCAAGGCTCGGTAGGCTCACCCCCAGTACACCGACGCTCGGAATCGTCCCACCAGCGACTGCCCCCGGGATCATTGCTGACGGGGTGGCTGTCGCCGGAGCCGCGCTCCCGGGAACTGCTACTCCCGGGATTGCCCGTCCAGGTATTCCAGGGAGCGTGGAACCGGCAACAACGCTTTCAGGAAGGCTTGCCTGTGGAATCCCCGGAGTCGGGATCGCTAGCCCGGCGACTGGAATCCCAGGATTCGGAGCTCCTGCGCTCGTCGCTGCGGCAGCTATCACCTCGGGGCTGAGCGCCCCCGGTGTTGGCGGCGCCGAGATCGCAGCATCCGGAATCGGCAAAGCCGGGATCTGCATACCCGGAACGGCAGCGAGGAGATGCGCGGCGATCCGATCGATCGCCGCGTCGTCGATTTGTCCCAGCACGCCGGCCGGCTCGCCGCCCAGAGCGGCGAGCGGCGCCGGCGCCGCTGTCGGTACGGCGGTGCGACCCGTGAGGGCCGCACCGGTTGGGTCATTCGTAATCATGGTAGTTTCCGACCTCGACGTTATCCAAAACGGCGAGCGCATCCTCCGTAAGGACCGCGGCCGAGAAGTACAGGGTCACGAGATAGGACGCCGTCGAGTAGTTATCGATCCCCATGAAGCGTACGGACAGCCCCGGCATCTGCTCGCCGGGGAATCCGACCTGATGCAGGCCGACGACGCCCTGCTTCGCCTCGCCGACACGCATGAGGAGGATATTGGTCAGGCCAGCCGAGTGATCCGTGCCCGTACGGTTGACCAGCAGCTTGTCCGACGGAACGATCGGCACACCGCGCCAGGTCAGAAACGGTGAACCGAACATCGGCACAGTCGGTGGTGGCACGCCACGACGGGTGCACTCACGCCCGAAGGCGGCAATGGCGCGAGGATGGGCGAGGAAATATGCGGGTTCCTTCCACACATGCGCCAAGAGGTCGTCGAGATCATCCGGCGTTGGCGGTCCCGAACGCGTGTGGATGCGCATCGACGGTGCGGCGGCGTGCAGCAAGCCGAACTCCGGGTCGTTGATGATCTCCGACTCCTGCCGTTCCTTCATGCCTTCGATGGTCAGGCGGAGCTGCTCGCGCAGTTGATCGTAGTTGTTGTTGTACAGATCGGTGACGCGGGTGTGCAGGCGGATCACCGTCTGCATGACGCTGAGCTGATACTGGCGCGGCGCCTCCTCGTAGTCGACAAAGGTCCGCTGCAGCTCGGGCACGCCCTCGTGGTAGGAGGTGATGTCGATGCCGGCCTCGCCGTACTCGTTGTGCTTCGCGCCCGCTTCTTGATGCTGGTGGACGAGCTGTTCGAACGCCGTTCGCAGCGTCGGGGACCCATCGAGCAAGGCGCGAAGCTGCGCCCGGTCCAGGGTCAAGAATGCCGCGGGTGTGAGCGTGCGTGCGGTGGTCGCGTGGCGCCAATCATTGAGCAGGGCCGTTTCACCGAAGTAGTCGCCGTCGCCGTAGAGCGCCAGACGCAGCTTCTCGCCGTGCGCGTCGGTGGTGGTGATTTCCACCTTGCCCTTCACGATGATGTAAAGCTTCGCTCCCGCAGCGCCTTCGCTATAGAGCGCTTCGTTGGCATTGTGGCGCTCATCGAAGAGCAGGCCGGCGATGGCTTCGAGCAGCGTATCATCGGCACTGCGCAGCACCGCGAGCGAACGCAAGGCCTTGGGATCGATGTGCGCACGCTCGCCCTCGAGCCCGGCCACGATGCGATCCCCCTGCGTGAGCACCACGCGCCGCCGGTTGACTTGATAGGTGCCGCCTTCGACGTTCACCCACGGGAGCAGGTGCAACAGCCAACGCGGCGACACCGAGAGCATCTGCGGCGCGGTCAACGTGGGGTTCGACAGCGTTCGGGCCGCGCGGACGCTGAGGGTCTGGTCTGCTAGTGGTCGTTGCAAGTCTGCCATTACTTAGTCCTCCTGTATGCACAAGTTAAACTCTTTCTCCGTATGCATGCTTGATGTACCATCTACCTCACTGCGGTGAAGATCAACGTTCCGTCCGCATTTTTCGTCTCTACTACGGACGCTTTGCTTCTTGTGATGTCATCGCCATGGTCTTCCCTCCTTTCAATCGCGAAATGGAGAAACCTCCGGCGAGAGGCGACAAGGAGGGAAATCGCTCTCGCCGGAGGCAAAGGACCATCAACCTCACCGAGGTTGCCGGTACCGGTGAGGCTACCGTGCGCTGCACAGCCGGGTTTCGGGGGGAGAAGGCTGCCAACGCGTGCAGCAGCAAACCGACGTGGGGGAACGCCGCCTGCAACTGCACTGCTGTGAGGTCGATCGTCCGGAGGAATCTCTTGATACTATCTAGATGAGGTTGTTCCACCGGTGCCGCGTCCGCCCGGCGGCGGCGGTGAATTCGAACCCCTGCCTTCCCGGTGGCGCTGTGCGCATCCGTCAAGACTCTGTTCATTCCGAAGGTTGCCATAGTCCTCTTTCGCAATCCGCCTGAAGATCGCTTCATCATCGTTCACGCTTCAGCCAGCGGCGCGGCTGCGCAGCCGGAGCGTGCGCGCCACGGCCGCCGGAAGACCAACCAGGCACGACACGCAGTATGCATCAGCGTCGCCCGGTCTGGTGCCGGACACGCTCACACGGCGCAGGCACTTGGCACACTCCGACCGGTCGACGGAATCAGCCGCCGTGATCGACCACCGGCGCCCGTCGAGCTCGAGCCGCACGACCGTGCTGCGACGCGCACGATGAGTGACATGCTCGACCAGCACCTGACGCTCATAGGCGCTGCGCGCGGGCAACACCGTACCACCACCGGGATAGGCCACGTGGGCAATCCCTTTCATCGCCGCCCGCCCTTCTCTCCCGAGGCGACGCTGAGCTGCGGATGGGAGCGAGATGCATACCGAGGGTGCACAAAGACAGCTCCGGTCGCCTGCCGTTGGCTGTGCGATGAGAGATCGAAGTGGTTGTGCCATCATGTGCCTCCTTCCCGGCCTCGTTCACGCCGCTGATGATCGATCGCCGGCCCGTAGGAACCGCCCGCCCAGTTGCAACCCCACCAGCATGAACGCGACGAAGAC
>CAZTDK010000500.1:0-5244 GCA_964611965.1 uncultured Binatia bacterium (SeqCode)
GGCGGACGCTGGGCGCGGCTGCAACTCACGACGGTGGCGGAGGACCATCCGCACGACCAGCGGATGATCCGCTGCCGGTTGCGCGCGCGCTGGTCGCTCTCGGCGCGGGTGGCGTTCTGGTCGCTGCTGGGCGCGGAGTTGCTGGTCATCGGGCTGTTCAGCTACAACGGCAGCCTCTACTGGGGACTCAACGCCGACTGGGACCAAATTCCGGACTTGCGCGACTTCCGCCGCGCCATCGAGAGCGCGTTCCGCGAGCTCCTTGACGCCGCACAAGCGCACGTGGTCCGGCTCCCGACCCGCACCCGGCAGGCTCCCTCGCCGTTGCGGCCGGCGGAGCAGAAGGCGTCGTAGCGTTCGTAGCCAGCGTCAGTGAGGCGGAAAGGCCACAACCCCTTCACTCATCGAGCAGCTCGAACGGTGCCAGGACCTTGGCCGACTCCTCCGGCGGCAAGGCCAGCGCGGTACAGATCCGTTCGGCCTGCTGGCGCGTGCCCGAAAGGTCGCCGACGGCGGTCGGATTCTGGACGATGACCTTCTGGTATTGGGCTGCGGCCGCGTCGACGTTTCGCTGCAACAGGTAGACCTCGGCCAGGGTACAACCGGCATAGAGATCCTGGCCGTCGGTGGCGGTTGCGACCAGTGGAAGCACCGCGCTCGCTAAGCGAGCGGCCTCGTCCGCTTCGCCGAGGAAGAGTGACTTCGAAGCGGCGTTGATGCCGGTGTAATAGCACCTCGCGCGCCCATGACTCGGTGTGGTGCAGGCGTGAATGGCGCTGTTTGACGCCCTCAAGTCAGCGGGCTGGAAGGTCTTCCTCGACCAGTTCTTCCTCATCCCCGGCGCCAATCTCGAGGCGAGCCTCGAAGGAGTCCAATGGGTGATATGAGCGAGCGGCGGGGTGAAGTACGTCGAGACGCCATGGGTTGTCCCCCAGCCGCGGAAGGCGCCGGCGAGCAACCAAGGGAGGCCGAAGATCGCCGAGAAGACGCCCCGTATCAGCTCCGCCGCGCCCGTTCCGCTTGCGGGCTGACGGCACCGACCTGGCCATTGCCTCCCGCCGAGCCAAGCGAACGGTCGATCAGACCAGCGCGCATCATCAGCCAGAACAGCAGCACGCCGGGAAAGGCAAGCACGGTGGTAAGCAGATAGAAGTTGACGTAGCCCATCGACTCAATGAGGCTGCCGGCGGTGGTGCCCGTCGCCACCCGGCCGACGACGCTCGCGGCCGCAGAGATCAGGGCATATTGGGCTGCCGTGAAGCGCAGGTCGCAGAGGGCGGAGAAATAGGCAACGATGGTGGCGCCGCCGGCGCCGCTCGAGAAATTTTCGAAGCCGATGGCCCCTGCCATCAACGCGTTTGAATGACCGGCCGCCGCCAGCGCCGCGAAGCTCAAGTTGGAGATCGCCATCAGTACCAGACTGATCAACACCGATCGCTTCAAGCCCAGCCGCGCATAGAGCGCTCCGCCAACGAATATGCCGATGAGATACGCCCAGAAGCCGAAGCCCACATCGTAGATGGCGATCTCGTTGTTGCTGAACCCGAGGTCATTGAACAGCAACCGAAAGGTGAGATTGGCAAGGGTGTCGCCGATCTTGTGGAGCAGAATGAAGAGCAGGACAAGCATCGCGCCCTTGCGGCTGAAGAATTCAACCAGCGGCCCCTTGATCGCTTGCACCGCTTCTTCCAGTCTCGTGCCCGTCGAGGGTTCGCGGTGCCGCTGCGGCTCACCGATGATCAGGCCGGTCAGCATTGCCGGCAACGCTAGGGAAGCGCAGATGAAATAAGCGGCTGCCCACCCGGAGCGGGCGGCGACGAACAGCGCAACCGAGGCCGCCCCCGCCGATCCGATGCGCCAGCCGTATTGCGACATGCCTGCGCCCACGCCCAACTGCTGAGGCGCGAGCAATTCAATGCGATACGCATCGATAACGATATCAAACGTTGCACCCGCGATACCGACGAGGACCGCCGCTTGTGCGGTCGCCAGCAGGCTTGCCTGCGGATCGCGCAGCCCAAGATTGGCCACGGCAGCGATCACGAGGCCCCCCGCGAATAGCAACCAGGACACGCGCTGGCCCAGCCGTCCGAGCAGTGGTAAATGCACCCCGTCGACGAGCCAGGCCCAGAGCGATTTGAGGCTGTAGACGAGAAACGCCAGGGTGAAGGCCGTGACGTGCTTCTTGTCGATCCCGTCCTGCGCCAGCCGCGTCGACAGCGTGGCGCCAATCATCGCATAGGGAAAGCCCGAGGAAATGCCGAGGAACAGCGCCGCCAGGGGCGCGGGCTCGGCATACGGCCGGACGCCTGCGGGCAGCCGCTCGCGCCAGCCTGCACGTGCAATGGCCGAGGCTTTGCTCACGGGCTCACACCATAGCCCGCAGCGCTGGGAAGCAGGATGGTGGTGATGATCGCTTCCCATGGGGTGGTTCG
Source organism: uncultured Binatia bacterium (SeqCode) (assembly GCA_964611965.1). Classification (GTDB taxonomy): domain Bacteria; phylum Desulfobacterota; class Binatia; order HRBIN30; family HRBIN30; genus CAZTDK01. Next base: position 2,436 of record CAZTDK010000500.1, read on the forward strand.
CCGATGGATGTTCCGCATGCCGGCGACATACCGTGCACTGATCCCGATCCGCTTGCGCCACAACTCCATCCGCGCTCCTCCCGCCCGCCTGCCGCTTGTACAACAAGGGCTCGAAGGCGCAAAGGTGCCGGCTAACGGAAAAACGGGCGAGGCACCCTTGCCTCTGCGCCCTTACCTCGTACTCCTGACTCCTGACTCCCTACCCTTCCGCATTGGTTGACTGCACCGCATCTGTGCTAGTGCTGCTTCTCCAAAACCACCGGAGGGAGCCAATGGCATATTACGAGCGGCTGAGCGCGATGGACGCGTCGTTCCTCGGTATCGAGGACGGGAACTATCACATGCACGTCGGTGGGGTCATGATCTTCGACGCCGCGCCGCCGCGCCGGCCGGCCGGCGGCATCGACATCGAACGCATCCGCAAGACGATTCATTCGCGCCTCCACCTGGTGCCGCGCTTCCGGCAGCGCGTGGCGTATGTTCCGTACGAGGGCATCCCGGTCTGGGTTGACGACGACCGCTTCCGTCTGGCGTATCACGTCCGTCACACCGCGCTGCCACATCCCGGAGACGAGCAGGTGCTGAAGCGACTCGTGGGACGCATCATGTCACAGCCCTTGGATCGCAAGCGGCCGCTCTGGGAGATGTGGGTGGTCGAGGGGCTCGACGGGGACCGCTTTGCCCTCGTCAGCAAGACCCATCACTGCATGATCGACGGCATCTCGGGCGCCGATCTGATGTCGGTGATCATGAGCCCTTTTCCGGAGGACGAGCCCAGCGAGCCGGAGCCGTGGCGGGCCCGACCGCAGCCGAGCGGTGTGGAGCTGCTGCTCGACGAAGTCGTCCGGCGGCTGACCCAGCCGATCACCGCCGTGCAGGCGCTGGTCGACGCGTTTCGCAATCCCGAAGGCCAGATGCAGGCACTCACCGACGCCGTGAGCGGCATCATCGAGGCCGCTGCCCCGGCGTGGACGCCGGGATCAAAGACGCCGCTCAACGTGGAGGTCGGCCCGCATCGGCGCTTCGATTGGACCGAGATGCGCGTCGCAGATTTGAAGGCGGTGAAGAACGTGCTCGGCGGTACGCTGAACGACGTGGTTCTGGCGACGGTGAGCGGCGCCTTGCGCGCGCTGTTTACACAGCGTGGGCTCAATCCGGACGAGCTCGACATCCGCGCCATGGTGCCGGTGAGCGTGCGCACGCAGGACGAGCGCGGGCACCTCGGCAATCGGGTCACCCAGCTCACCGCGCCGCTTCCGGTGCATCTGCCCGATCCGCTCGAGCGCCTGCACGCGGTGCGCGAGACGACGGCGGGCTTGAAAGAGTCGCGGCAGGCGCTCGGCGGTGAGGTGCTGACGGCGATCAGTGAGTGGACCGTGCCCAACGTGCTGGTTCAAGCGGTGCGGCTCGCCGGACGGGCGCGGCCGTACAACCTGATCGTCACCAATGTCCCTGGGCCGCAGATTCCGCTGTACATGCAGGGCGCCCTCATGCGTACGGCGTACCCGGTGGTGCCGTTGTTCCAAAACCTGGCACTGGTGGTTGGCCTCTTCAGCTACAACGGTGGCCTGTACTGGGGCGTCAATGCCGACTGGGAACAAATCCCGGACTTGCACGACTTCATCCTGGCCCTCGAGAGCGCCTTCGGTGAGCTGCAAGCAGCGGCGCAGGCGCAAGATGCGGCGCCGCCGGCGCACACGGCGCGTACCGCGTCGCGCCGCAAAGGCCGGCACACGCGGCGGGCGGCGTCATAGGAAGAGGGGCTTGAGGGCCTGAGGGCTTGAGGAGAGAGCCGTGCCGGTTGGCGATTTGATTCGCACGAATGCCGTCGATCCTGCGCGCGCGACGCGGGCGTTTCTGCTGTTCAACGAGACGCGCATCACGTTTGCCGAGTACTACGCCGAGTCGATCCGCTGGGCCAACCTGTTGCTGCATCTGCGTCACTCATGCCCCCAAGCCCTGACGCCCCCAGGCCTTCCTGCCCCTTTCCACGTCGGCGTCTTGCTCGACAACACGCCCGACTACTTTTATGCGCTCGGCGGCGCGGCACTCGCCGGCGCCACGGTCGTTGGCATCAACAATACCAAGCGCGGCGCCTTCCTTGCCCGCGATATCGCCTACACCGACTGCCAGATCCTGGTGACCGAAGGAAAGTATCTGCCGATCCTCAATCCGGTGCGCGACGCAACCGGCGTGGCCCCCGAACGCATTCTCATCACGCAACGCTGGGACGATGCGGGCACCGCAGGGCCGCCAACGCCTGACGCCTCAGATCAGGGCTATCGCGATCTCGATGCCGCCGTGGCGCAGTTCGGGAATGGTGCGGATCCATTTGCGGCGGTCGCCGACGCTGCCCCGTACATCCTCGTGTTTACCTCCGGGACGGTGACCGCGCCCAAGGCGGTGCAGTGCAGCCACGGACGCATGCTGGAAACCGGCAAGAACATCGGCGCCAATGTGTATGCACTCACGCCCACCGATGTCGGCTACATCGCCATGCCGCTGTTTCATGCGAATGCGCTGATGTGTGGGTTTCTGCCCGCCATCACCTACGGCGTCGGGCTGGGCCTGATTCGCAAGTTCTCCAAGCGCCGTTGGCTCAGCGATGTCCGGCGTTACGGCGCAACCTTCTTCAACTACACCGGCAAGCCGTTGGCGTACATCCTGTCGACGCCACGCCTGCCGGATGATCACGTCAATCCGTTACGCATCTGCTACGGCAACGAGGGCTCGCACACCGTGGTCGCTGAGTTCGAAGCGCGCTTCGGCTGCCGGGTGATCGACGTCTTCGGCTCCACAGAAGGCGGAG
>CAZTDK010000501.1:0-5232 GCA_964611965.1 uncultured Binatia bacterium (SeqCode)
GCCGAGCTCGACGAGTCCGCGCGGACGACGCTGCGTGACGACGGCAACTGGCTGAAGGATCACCCACAAGCGAAGGTTGAAATCGAAGGGCACTGTGACGAACGCGGAACCGTGGAGTTCAACCTGGCGCTCGGCGCCAAGCGCGCCAGTGCCGCGAAAGATTACCTGGTGGCGCTGGGTGTCGCTGCCGACCGGCTTACCACAATCAGCTACGGCGAAGAGCTGCCGATCTGCCAAGAGCATACGGAAGAATGTTGGCAGAAGAACCGGCGCGCCCATTTTGTTGTCCTCGGTGAATAAGACGGCCCGTACAATTGCGCGGTGGCGTGAGGTCGCGCTACTCGCGTCCCTGGCAGCCATGGCCGGCTGTGCGACACGTGCCGACCTGCAGCAGCTCAAGCAAGATCAACGCGAGACCCGAGCGCTGCTAGCCGATCAGCAAGTCGCCATCGAAGGCCTGCGCCGCCGCATCGAGATTCTGCGCGGCGAGATGGGTGAGGGCGGTCGTAGCCGCACCGCCGGGCCACCATCGAGCGAGGTCACGCAAAAGCTGAACGATATGGAGGCGCGTCTCGCCGCGCTCGAGCAGGCGCGTGTGGGAGGGAATCCCGAGACTACCCCACCACCGGCCGGAAAGAACCTCGGGATCGAGGAGGCACCGCGACCCTCCGAGGCCCCGACGCCTGCTGCGCCCAAAGTGCAGAGCCCGCAAGAAGCCGCCCTAGCCAAGGATCTGACTGCGGCCCAGAGCGGTGACTATCGGGAGGCCTTGGACCTCATCCACCAGGGGAACTGCAGTCAGGCGGTACCCAAGCTGCGCGACTTCATTCGCAAGAATCCCAAGTCCGATTTGGCGGACAACGCGCAGTACTGGATCGGCAACTGCTATTACGCGCAGCGCGACTACAACCGCGCCATCATCGAGCTCAACGAAGTCTTGTTGAAATATCCCAAAGGCGACAAGGTTCCGGCCGCGCTGATCATGCTGGCGGACGCATTTGCCGACTCCGGGGACAAGATCGACGCCCGGCTGATCCTGCAGAAGCTGATCAGCGACCATCCGAAATCGGAGGAGGCTGAGCGCGGCCGGCAGAAGCTGCAGGCCCTCGGCCAGTAGGCCTGCGGCCCGGCCTTGCGGGCGGCGTCTTTTCTATGGTCCGCTCCCCGTTGGGTCGCTGCGGGCTGCCAAGTTCTGGCGAGTTACCATTCCGATGTTGATCGTGCGGCATCTGGAACGCGTCGGGCGTCGCCTTCCCAACCCGGTGCTCACCTTGGGGAACTTCGATGGCGTACATCGCGGTCACCAGGAGATCCTCAGGCGTGTCGTTACCCATGCACGGGACATCCAGGGTACGCCGGTCGTGCTGACGTTTCGCCCGCATCCGACGGCGGTGCTGGCACCGGCGCGGGCGCCGCGCTTGCTCACCGATTGGCGGGGCCGCGTCGAGCGCATCGTAGCGACTGGGGTGGAAACGGTCATCATCCAGCGCTTTACGCACGCTTTCTCGGAGATCAGCGCGGCGGATTTTGTCCGCCGTTTCCTGGTCGACGCGCTGGGTGTGCACACCGTCCTGGTTGGGCATCGGGTCAGCTTCGGCCACAAGCGCGAGGGCACCGCGGAGAGTTTGCAGCGCTTCGGGATACAACATGGCTTCCACGTCGACATCGTCGGGCCGGTCGAAGTGGACAGCGTTGTCGTCAGCAGCAGTGCGGTACGCCAGGCTATCGGCGCAGGCGAGCTCGATCGCGCGCGCGCCTACCTCGGGTGTGCACCGAGCGTCGCGGGTCGCGTCGTAACCGGTCAGCGCCGCGGCAAGCGCCTCGGATTTCCCACGGCGAACTTGCACGTCACCGGCGTGATGCTCCCGCCAGATGGCGTCTATGCGGTGCGCGTGAACGTCGCTGGCAGTCTCCACCCCGGCGTCGCCAACCTTGGATTCAATCCGACCTTCAGCGAGCACGCGCACCGCCTGGAAGCACACCTGTTTGATTTCGACGACGACCTCTACGGCAAGCGCATCGAGGTCGGATTCATCAAACGGCTCCGCGGCGAGACCAAATTCGCCAATGTGCAGGCGCTCGTCGAACAAATCACCGCTGATGCGGCAGCGGCGCGGCAAGCGCTCGCCGACGCTGAGTAAGCATGGGAGACGCGCACCGTCTCACGGTTGGCGCGCCAGGCAATGGGCAACGCGTCGATCGGTACCTGACGGGACTCGGTACGTGGGGCTCCCGGTCGCACGTCCAGCGGCTGATCAACGACGGGCACGTGCGCGTGCAGGGCCAGCGTGTGAAACCGGGGACCGTCGTGCGCACCGGCCAACTGATCGACGTTGAACCGGCTCCGCCGGCACTGCCCGCGGGGATTGAAGCCGAGGCCATTCCACTCGATGTGTTGTACGAAGACGAGTGGCTGTTGGTGATCAACAAGCCAGCCGGGCTCGTCGTGCATCCGGCCCCGGGTCATTGGCGCGGGACATTGGTGAGCGCGTTGCTGCATCATTGGCAAGGGCCGCGGGCGGGTTTGGATCCGGAGCGCCCGGGAATTGTCCATCGGCTCGACAAGGATACGTCGGGCGTGCTGGTCATTGCCAAGGACAGCGCCACCCTCGCCGAGCTCGGGCGACAGTTCCGCGATCGGGAAGTGGACAAACAGTATGTGGCGGCCGTGTCGGGGCGGATGCTGCGTGCGAGCGGCACGATCGCGGCACCCATCGGCCGCAACCCGGTGCATCGCAAACGCATGGCGGTCCGCCAGGGCGGGCGGGAGGCGCTGACCACCTACGAGGTCATCGATCGATTCACCGACGTCACCTTCGTGCGCCTGCATCCCAAGACGGGACGCACGCACCAGCTGCGCGTGCACCTGGCCGCCATCGGCCACCCGGTCGTTGCCGATGCCGTGTACGGACGGCAGCGGCAAGCGCAACGTGCGCTGCGGCGCCAAGCGTTGCACGCCGAGCGACTGCGCTTCCATCATCCGCATAGCGGCGAATGGATGACCGTCACCGCACCGTGGCCCGAAGACCTGGTTGCGTTCAAGCGGCAGTGCGAAGCCCACGAATCATCCTAACAGCCTGTCGGACTTGGAAGTTCGCAGCGACCAGTGGGAGCGGTCCATAGAAGAGACGCTGACCGCAGCACCTAGTCTATGCCTTGGACTGTAACGTCGCAGCAATCTCCACCCCTGGCAGCGCGCCTGGGACTGCGGTGAAGACAATAGACGACAGACTACAGACGACAGACCCATGTCCAACGCTGGTGAAGTGCATTCTGTCGTCTGTCTTCATCCCGGCCGGCGCGGACGCTGCTTGGCGGAGATCGACTTGATGACGATCCGGTTGGGGCGGGTCGCATCCAGCGCCGAGACCGCGTGCTCCAGCGCCTGCGACATGAGCGCGCGCACCGCCGGTGTGTCCACCGTCGCCGCGTCTTTCAGGACGATATGGCGCATCGTCTTGCCGCTACCCTTCGACAGCTTCTGCGGGTCGGGCAGGGTCGCGCCCCGCACGAAGAACAGGCTCATCCAGCGCGGGTATAGCGCGATGGAAAAGATCGCGTCCGCCGTGCGCTCCGTTGCTCCGAAAGCGATAGCCAATGCATTGTAGTTGTCATACACCAGCTCGACCGCGCCGGGCAGCCGCGTCCGCATTGTCGCGAGCACCGCGTGCGCCAGGGTAGCGACGTCAGTCGCGTATTTGGCGATGCAGCGGGCCGGTTGCTGTTCGGGTGACAGACGGGCTCCCATGTTTGCTCCGTGTGGGGCGTTGCTAGCACCGCCCCACCCAGCACCCCAGTCCTCTAACAAAATACCTGATCTTGGTCATGCCGCGAGCCGACGCCGATCATACGCGGCACCGCTTGCGTGCGGTAAGTTCCTCCCGGCCTACGTGTAGAAGAGGAGAACGGCATGGGCTACCAGTTTCCGGCGATCTACTTCGAAGCCACGCGGCTGTGCAACCTGCGCTGTCAGGCATGCATGGCGGGCAGCAACGATGCCGCGCGCGTGCGCCAGAGTCGGCAGCGCGAGTTGTCCTACGACGAGATTCGCGAGCTCGTGCTCGTCCCCGCCAAACGGCTGGGCGCTCTGGTGGTCGGGTGGAGCGGCGGCGAATTTTTGCTGCGCAAGGACGCGTTCGACTTGCTGCGCCTGACGGTGGAGATGGGGTACGGGTGCAAGATCTGCAGCAACGGCGAGTTGCTGACGCGCCATCGTCTGCAGCAAATCAAGGAGGCCACCAAAGGGAACGTCACGATCGCGCTCGGCTTGAACAACATCGACGCCAGCAACGCCGCCACCCGCGATGCAACCCCCGATCGCACCATCGAGGTCCTGAAGCTCTGCGCGGAGTTGAAGATCGATCGCCACGTGATCGTGACCATCGGCAAACACAACACCGCGAGCTTCGCGCCGATCGTCGACTACATGGTGAAGCACCGCATTTCGTACAACCGGTCGCCGCTGGTGGCGCGCGGTTCCGGCTGCGAATTGTTTCGCCAGCAGGCCTTCGACCGCCACGACCTGGAGGAAAGCTTTCACCCGGTGTTGCGCCATCACGTCAACGGCTACGTGAGCTATACGCCGTTCTTCCTATCGCCCGAGCTGCACAGCGAGGTTTCCGGAGGCATCCGCAACGGGACCGTCCCGCACAACCCACCCATCGGCTGTTGGGTGGGAACGTGGTTGACGCTGAACGCCGAGGGCGACGTCTCGGTGTGCCCGGTGTTGCTGGACGTGCTGTCCGCCGGCAACGTGCGGGACAAGCCGCTCGATCAACTGGTGAACGAGAGCCCGCTGTTCGCGAGCCTGCTCGATCGTAGCCAACTCAAGGGCCGTTGCGGGAAATGCCGCTATCAGTACACGTGCGGCGGCTGCCGCGCGATGGCGTACTTCCATACCGGCGACTACATGGAGGAAGACCCGACCTGCTTTTTCGATCCGGTCGATCGTAGCACCAGGAGCGAGCACGAAGAGGAAACCAATCGGCTCTTCAAGAAGTACCTCATCATCGCCCGCTACGCCGGGCTGTACCGGCGCCGCGCTCGTTCCGCAGCGAGCGCCGACAGGGCCGAGAAGCCCTGCGCCAAAAGCCAGCCCACCGTGGAGGGGTCAGGAGAGGCGCGCCATACGGAAGTAGCAAGCGCCGGATTGACGCTGCCCGCGTCCTAGCAGCCTGTCGAACTTGGAAGTTCGCAGCCACCAATCCTGTCCTGAGGCTCCCCGAAGGGGGA
>CAZTDK010000502.1:0-5231 GCA_964611965.1 uncultured Binatia bacterium (SeqCode)
GATTTTCTGCAGAAACCCGCACCACCAAAGCTGTTGGTGGAACGCATCCGCGCGGCGCTCGACAGCGATCGCCAGGCGCGCGAGCTGATCAGCCAGCGCGCCGGCGTGCTGGAGCGACTCGCGGATCTCACCCCACGTGAGCGACAAGTCATGGAGCTGCTGGTTGCCGGCAGGACCTCCAAAGAGATCGCGGTGGCCATGCACGTCAGCGTCCGCACCGTCGAGGGGCACCGCCGCGTCGTGCTCGCGAAGATGGAGGTCACCTCCGCCGCCCAGCTGGTCCGCACCGTGCTGAACGCGCGCGAGGCCGATTCCCGCGGCTAGGGCCGGCGGCCGGCGTCTTTTCTGTGGACCGCTCCCGCCTTCGGGGAGCCTCAGGACAGGATTGGTCGCTAGGCACTGCCAAGTCCGAGAAGCTGTCCCCCTCACCCGCGTACAACCACGCGCGTAGTTTTCCGATCTTTCGATCGGGCAGCAGGCCGCGTACACTCCCTGCACGGTCAGCTGGTGGTGCTGATCAGACGCACGGCTCGCTGGTGAGCAGAGGTGATGAGTGGGCAGGTCCATCGTGGAGCTCGCAGAAACATCAAGAACACACGGCGAACGGGGCGGCGTTCAGGCGGAACCGTCCGTGTCGTCAGCACTCGAGCACTTGGTCGCCGGCAGTCAAGGCGTCATCACCAAGCGGATCGACCTGGCGCTGCTCGAAGGTCAACATCTACTCGCGCGTTCGATTGCGCGTGGCGCATTGCTCGGCGGCAGCATGCTCCTGGCGGCAGCGGCGTGGTGCGCCAGTGCGGGCGCTGGTGTGCTCTTCATCCTCCCGGATAGCAGCCCGGTCATTCGCTTGAGTGCCTTTGCGGTGCTCAATGCGGCAGGCGCGGCGGGCTTCGCCGCGCTCGCCATACGGCGTCACCGGCCCCAACCGCGCAGCCGAGCAAACGGCGCCGGCTCCGCCACCGCGGCGTGAGCCGGTCGCAACCGAAGGACGCACGGAATGGTGGACAACACCGACTTCGCCGAGCAGCGTGAGGACCTCCTGCAATCGATCGAACACGATCAGGAAGAAGTCCGCGTCGCCGTGCAGGAGCTCACGGGCGCGGCACGCTCGACCCTCAACGCGAGCGCGTACATCAAAGAGTTCCCGCTGGCGTGGACGATGGGCGCATTTCTCGTCGGCGTGTGGCTGGGCAGTCGCGGCGCTCCCGGGCGCGCAACCGCACACCTCAATGGGACCGGAAAAGGGAGAGTACGATGACGACAGAGCAGAGCGTCGAGGAGCAGCCGCTGCCGCCGCACGTGCAGCCGGCGCAATTGGACATTGCGGCGCTACGCTCCAGTGTGACCGATCTGGAGCAACAGGCCCGCGCATTCATCCGACAGCGGCCGGTCGTGGCCGTGCTGGCGGCGGTCGGCGCCGGGTATCTTGTCGCCCGCCTGGTCTCGCGTGGAAGGCGGTGAGCGCCATGGGTGATGCGCAACATTCGACGGACAACGGTTCCGGAAACGGCCCCTGGCAACAACCACAGGAGCCGCCATCGCTCGGCGACCACGGCCGACAAATCCATCACGACGCCGAAGTGCTTGCCACGGCGGTGCGGGACGCTGCTGATGATCTGCACCGCTACGTGGCGGAGCAGGTGGAGCAGCGGCCGCTCATGACCTTGGGCCTGGCCGCGGGGGCTGGGTTCGTTCTGGGTGGGGGCCTCAGCGCGCGGTTGACCATCGCATTGCTGGGCACGGCAACGCGCCTGGCAACGGCGGTCGCCGCGCGCGAGCTCAGCACCCGCATTTTGCGGCGCGGTGCCACGGCCGCAGCAAACACCTGATCTCACCAATCGCGGGCGATGGCACGACACCCGTAGAACCACGCGCGTAGTAGTCCCGGCTTACGCCCGCTACCACGACCTGGTACAAGTACATACAATCGCAGATACAACCGCAGCAGCCCCACAGTGACAGTTGTCGGCGGGCGCATGCGGGGAACATCTACAAGCCGCCCGGTCGCGCGGACGAAAAGGAGAACACGATGATTCAGAGGAACGCGGCACCGCTCGCTCCGGGCGCGTGGTTGCACCTCTGCACGGACGACGGTGCCACGGAGTAATCTCGGGCGCCCGCCAATAGAGACCGTTTCGACGCGCCCAGGCGGGGAGACAGTCGGCGCAATCGCAATTGGAGGCAACACAATGAGCACTATCCTGAAGAGCGTGCCCAACGTTAGTGACCTACCCACGAGGAGAAAGGCGACCATGACTATCAATGTGCGCCCGCTGCATGATCGGGTGATTGTGAAGGGGCTTGAGCAAGAATCAACGAGCAAAGGTGGGATCATCATTCCCGATACCGCCAAGGAAAAATCACAAGAAGGCCGCGTGGTGGCGGTCGGACCCGGCCGCCGCAATGACGACGGCAAGACCTTCCCGCTGGGCGTCGAGACCGGCGACCGGGTTCTTTTTGCCAAGTACTCTGGAACCGACGTCGAGATCGACGGCGAGAAGCATCTGATTCTCCAGGAGCACGACATCCTGGGAGTCATCGAGAACGGGAAAGGGAGATAAACCAATGTCCGCAAAAACTGTACGCTTCGGCGCTGATGCACGAGCGCGGGTCATGCGCGGCGTCGATGCCCTCGCCGACGCCGTGGTGGTGACCCTCGGTCCCAAGGGACGCAATGTGGTCCTCGAGAAATCCTGGGGCGCCCCCACGGTCACCAAGGACGGCGTCACCGTCGCCAAGGAAATCCAGCTCGAGGACAAGCTCGAGAACATGGGCGCGCAGATGGTAAAGGAAGTCGCCTCCAAGACCTCGGACGTTGCCGGTGACGGTACGACGACAGCGACGGTGTTGGCCCGCAGCATCATGGCCGAAGGCACCAAGATGGTCGCCGCCGGGCACGATCCGATGGCCATCAAGCGCGGTATCGACCGGGCCGTCGAGCGCGTCGTCGCCGCCCTCAAAGCCTCCTCCAAACCGGTGAAGGGCCGCGAGGAGGTCGCGCAGGTCGGCATCGTGTCCGCCAATGGTGATGCCACCATCGGCGACATCATCGCGGCCGCCATGGACAAGGTCGGCAAGGAAGGTGTGATCACGGTTGAAGAAGCGAAGAGCCTCGAAACGACGCTCGATGTCGTCGAGGGCATGCAGTTCGACCGTGGGTATCTGTCGCCCTACTTCGTCACCGATCCGGAACGCATGACGGTCGAGCTGGAAGATCCCTACATCCTCATCCATGAGAAGAAGCTCGGCGCCATGAAGGATCTGCTTCCCATCCTCGAACAGATCGCTCAATCGGCAAAGCCGCTCCTGATCATCGCCGAGGACGTCGAGGGCGAAGCCCTGGCCGCCCTGGTGGTCAACAAGCTCCGGGGCACGTTGCACTGCGCGGCGGTCAAGGCGCCCGGATTCGGGGACCGCAGGAAATCGATGCTGGAGGACCTCGCGATTCTCACCGGCGGCACACTGATCGCGGAGGAGCTCGGCATCCAGCTCGCCACCCTGCCCCTCAAGGATCTCGGCCAAGCCAAGCGCATCACCATCGATGCGAACAACACGACCATCATCGACGGCGCCGGCAAAAAGGCCGACATCGAAGGACGGATCAAGCAGATTCGTGCGCAGATCGGCGAGACGACGTCGGACTACGACCGCGAGAAGCTGCAGGAGCGGCTGGCCAAGCTCGTCGGTGGAGTCGCCGTGATCAAGGTGGGCGCCGCCACCGAGGTCGAAATGAAAGAGAAGAAGGCGCGCGTCGAGGATGCGATGCACGCGACGCGGGCCGCGGTCGAGGAAGGCATCGTCCCAGGAGGTGGAGTCGCGCTCGTGCGCGCCGCCACCGCGCTCGACGATCTGAGCCTCAATGCCGACGAACAAGTGGGCGTGCGGATCGTCCGGCGCGCGCTGGAAGAGCCCGCCCGGCGCATCGCCGAAAATGCGGGTCACGAAGGCTCGGTCGTGCTCGAGAAGATCAGAAATGGCAAGGGAGCCTTCGGATTCAATGCGGCGACCGAGGAGTACGCGGATCTCTTCAAGGACGGGATCATCGATCCGACCAAAGTCGTGCGCACGGCACTGCAGAACGCCGCCTCGGTCGCCGGCCTGGTGCTCACCACCGAAGCCGCGATCGCCGACACGCCCGAGAAGAAGCACGGGGCGCAAGCCCCCGCGATGCCCGACTACGACATGTAGAGACACGGCGCCCCGGTGTGGCAATCCACGTAGAACTACGCGCGTAGTTCCACGATCTTTCGGCCATGCCGGGGCGGCGTGTATACCTTCCTGCAAAGTCGTGATAGCCGTCAGCGGCACCGGTGTGTGGTCGGGCAGTCGGCGTCGTTCCTGCGGTTGGGAGGAACTGCATGCGTGTTTTCTTGATTCACATTCGCGACCCGCAGTTCTACGCGCTGCCGGCGGCCACGCGCGCCGCGAATGGCCACATTCGCGTCATGGGCTTTCCGCCGATCGGCATCATGTCGCTGTCGGCCGTCCTCAAACGGGCCGGTCATGAGTGCGTCATGTTCGATCAGGCCAACCCCGAAACTCCCGACACCGTCATCATCGAAGAAATCCAGCGGCAGCGTCCGGCGCTGGTTGGACTGAGCTTCCTGAGCACGACGAGTTACCCGTATGCCAAGATCCTCGCGCGGCAAATCCGTGCGGTGGACGCCGAGGTGCGCCTCGCATTTGGTGGGGTGTTCGCGACGCTCAATGCCCAACTCGTCAAGCTGCAGTGCCCCGAGGTCAACTTCGTCTGTCGCGGCGACGGTGAGCAGCTGCTGCTCGACCTCCTCGAACAGCTGGACGCTCCGGAGGCTGTCGCGGGGGTGACCTGGGCAAAGGACGGCAAGCTGGTGCACAACCCCAACCGCGTCCTCGACCGCGACCTCGATCAGTGGCCATTCCCCGATCGCGAGAGCCTGCCGCTCGATTTCATCGAGTCGATGCCGCTCGACGTCCCCGCGGTCCTGTCGATGGAGCGCTTCACCACGATGCAGACCTCACGCGGCTGCCCGTGGCCGTGCGTGTTCTGCGATATCCCGATCTTCAACGAAGGCAAGTGGCGCTCGCGCAGCGCGCAGCATGTCGTCGACGAGTTTGTCGAGCTCCAGCGATTGGGCTACGGGAGTGTCTACTTCGTCGACGATCACTTTCTCCTGCAGCCGAAGCGTATCGAAGCTATCTGCAAGGGGATCAATGATGAAGGTGTCACCATCCAATGGGGTTGCGAGGGC
>CAZTDK010000503.1:0-5223 GCA_964611965.1 uncultured Binatia bacterium (SeqCode)
CGGCAGGGTTTGCCGCCGCGGCGTTGGGGGTGTCGGCGCTGTTGCCCGAAACTGCCGGGATGGCACATCGCGAGTCGGCACGCATCGCCGCGCCAGATCCCAGCTTTCCGAGCCGCGCCGTCCTGTTCCTGCTGGGCACGGCGTTCATGTTCGGCACCGCCGTCGAAAGCCTCTACGTCTTCCTCGCGCCGTACGCCTACGCGCACGGCCGCGGCAGCGTCGGCATTTTCTTCATGACCTATGCATGCACCGCCGTCGCCACTCGGGTGTTGACCGGACGTTTGCCCGACCGTATCGGCCCCTGGCGCGTCCTGATCCCGGCGCTTTTCATGTACGCGTGCGGCGTGATGCTCGTGCCGCATTTCGACGGATGGTTCGGATTGATCGTGGTCGGCATGATGTGCGGCGCCGGACACGGCTATGCCTTCCCGATCTTGAGCGCGCTGGTGGTCGGGCAGGTGTCCACGGCGTACCGCGGGCGCGCCGTGAGTTGGCTGACCGCGATGTTCGATCTCGGCAACACCTTGGCCAATCCCCTGCTCGGCGCCATCGCGCACTGGGTCGGATACACGGCAATGTTTAGCACCAGCGGCCTCGGCCTGCTGCTCACCTCCGTGGCGGTGTGGTGGCGGGGAACGGAAGCAGTGACGGGCACCAGTGACAAGTGACAAGTGACGAGGATAAGTGACGAGGGATAAGCAATCATCAGTTTCGCTACTTACCAGTTACCACCCACGCTGAATACGGATTTATCGTCACTGGGATGTTCCCGTATCAGGCTGGAGTGACGACGGACCACTGCTGGGCGTGGCATCGCTCTCCGCATTTTGACGTGACAGGTAGCCGGTGACCGCGCCGAGGTACATATAGATAACGAAGCCGACAAGCATGACAATGACGGCGCGACGCCGGCTGATCGCGTAAACGGCCTGCAGCGCCACGGTTGCCGTGGCCAGCAGCCAGCAGACGACGAGCAATCGCACCACACCGGCAACCACCGGTGAGCCTCCGAGGATCAGCAGCACCGCAGGCGCGTTGGCGAAGCCCAACGCGCGCAGCAACGACCGGCCGTTGCGGTGGCAGCCAAACACCCGCGCCACCACCAGCAAGACCACCGTCCACAAGAACCAGCCGCCAATCGCCGCCAACAACCCTGCCCACACGCCAAAGCCGCCGAAGCGTCGCGCCAACCCAAGACCGGTGAACACGCCGGCCAGAACAACGACCAAGAACGCCTGAAAGGTGGCCCTACGGTCGGCACTGACCTGCGAATAGAACTCGAGGTCGAGCCGCATCGCCAGCAGCAGGCGATCGATCACGCTGCGGGTCCGCGGGGTACGCACGTCGGTCATGGAATGGCTTCTTGTCACGATGACACGCGGAGAGCGAGAGCACCGCGGGACCTGGCCTGCTGAACGCCACGCGGGGTGCTCGGCGCCACACGATACGCCATGACACTTCTTCCTCCAGATTCGCACGTCAAGCGAACCCTGGGCAGACAACGAGCACCAAACGATTTGAAACTGACGCCCGATGCCAGTGGATCTCGCCCCGCAGATTGTTTGTTGACGTGAACAATGGATAAGATTGGTGAAATGGCTCCTACGCAAGGCAATCTACGCCAAGCGCCATCCGATCGACGCGCTGGAGTTGGAGCGCCCAGCGAATTCTCGCGGCGCATCGGCTGCCCACCCAGCCGCAAGAATAGGCGCGCCATGCTGGTGGCGTGCCTGGCGATCGCCGCCTGTGGTGAGTCGAGCGTCCCGGCGACGTCGACCGGCGCGCAAGGGGCGCCGCTGACCGCGCGCTACGCGGTGGGCCTGACCCAGGTCGCATGGACCGACCCATCGCGGCCGACCCCGCAAAATGGCGCAGCCGCCGCCCACGCCGGCCGCCATCTGCCGACCATGATCTGGTACCCGGCGGTCGGTGCGGTCGACGCGGCGGTGGCCAACGAAGCAGCGCCGGCAGCGGGCCGCTTCGCCGCGGTCCTGTTCGTCCACGGCTCGGCGGGCGCGGCGAGCTTGTACTCCAAGCTGTGCGCGGCGCTGGCCAGCCGCGGCTATGTCGTGGCCGCCGCTGATTTCCCGCTGACTGCGCTGAGCACCCCCGGCGGCCCCTCTGATTGGCACGCCGAGGACCAGTACGGCGACCTGGTCTTTCTGGCCGACCAGCTTCTGGGCAGCGCGGCGCCGGCGCTGCTCCGCGAGACCGTCGATGCCGCCAAGGGATATGCCGTGGTCGGCCACTCGACCGGCGGCACCGTCGCCCTGCTGGCCGCCTTTGCGCCCGAGATGCACGACCCGCGCCTGCGCGCCGTGGCCGATCTGTCAGGCGATTCCTGTTTCTTCGCCGATACGTTCTTTGCCACCCGCTCGACGCCCTTCCTGGCGGTCGCGGCCAGCGACGACCTGCTGGTCCCGCCGGCCAACAACCCGGTGCGCGCCTTCGAACTGAGCACCGGGCCCGCGGTCCTGGCGCGGCTGCACGGCGCGACGCACCTGCAGATGACCAACCTCGCGCTGGGAGACCCGACGGACTCGACCCCGACGGGCCTGGACGACCCGCTCGCGCAGACGATGGCGCGGTGGGGCACGGCCGCGGCGTGTCGACCGATTCCGCCGCCGGCCGGCGATCCCAAGCTCGGCCACGACCAGCAACTCGACCTGACCGCGACCGTGGTGCGGGCGTTCTTCGACGCGCACATCTACGCCGCGCCGGTCGGGCTCGCAGCGCTGCGGACCGGCGGCGACCCGAACCTGACGCTGCAGGTCAAAGCGGAGTGATCCCGGCAATTCCGAATGCCGGTGTTGCTGGACCTTCCGACTCGCTGATTATAAGAGTGCCGCGAACGCCGTCGCCCATACCCACACGGTCGCAACATCGCCGCTGAATCAGCGTTAGCGAGTCGCTCCGCGGGTTTTCTATACGGACAGAGGAGCACGTAGAATCGGAGTTGGAGTCAGCAATGAGATTGAAGACGATCTTCCTGATAACGCAAGCGTGGTTGGTGATATCCGCCGCTCCGGCCTTGATCGCCGCCCAAGGCGCGCCGGGCAACCAGTCGACGCAAGATCAACTCGATGCGTTGGTCGCACCCATCGCTCTCTACCCGGACCCATTGGTTGCTCAGATCCTGCCCGCATCCACACATCCCATTGACGTGGGGGAAGCCGCCGCAGCCGTGGCGAACGGCGGGCGCCCCACTGCAGCGCAGGCGGCGCAGTGGGATCCGAGCGTGCAGGCGCTAGTGTCGTTCCCCACTGTGCTCAAGATGATGCATGACAGGGCCGAGTGGACGGAGCAGCTATGGGAGGCGGTCGCGACGGATCCGTCGGCGGTCATGGCGGCAATCCAACGCGATCGCAGCGCCGCATTTCGCGCCGGGAACCTCCAGTCGAACAACCAACAGGCGGTGCAAATGCAAGCTGATGCGCAGGGGGACAGCTTGTCCACGACCATCACCATCGAGCCGGCCAACCCCCAGGTCATCTACGTGCCGCAGTACAATCCGACAGTGATCATGGCACCACCGCCAGCCTACGGCTATGCGGCTCCACCACTCATGACGTTTGGCATGGGCTTCCCCGCGGGTGCCGCGACTGCCTACACTTGCAACTGGGAAGCCGGAAGCGCCGGCGGCGTCACCGTCAACAAAACCTACGCGTACAGCGCAACTAATACGTACGCAGCATACCATCCCGCCGCGATAAGTACCTACCATCCGACGACCACGAACACGTATGCCGCTTATGACTCCAAGACCGGCACGTATGGGGCGTACAATCCCGAGACCGGCAAGTACGCCACGTACAACCCCGCGACGGGTTCCTACAACAAGGACGGCACTACCGGGACGTACGACAAGCCGAGCTCGATCACCACCAGAAACGGTGCCGACACCGCGCACGACTCCAAGACAGGAACGTACGGGGCGTACAACCCCGACACCGGCAAGTACGCCACATACAATCCTTCGACGGGAGCCTACAACAGGGACGGCACCACGGGGACCTACGAGCGCAGTCCGGCCGCGAGCGACACCTATCACGACGCTTTCGGTGATGCCGGAGGCGGTGGCTGGGGGGCCCGCGAAGCGAGCGCCCGCGGGGCCCGTAGTTTCGGCGCGCGCGGCGGTTACCGGCGCTGACCGATGCGGCACGACAAGGCAGGAGAGATGACGCCAATGACGAGTCCACAGCGGGAGGTCCTTGCCTTCCAACTTGCGGTCGCCTGCCTTGCGTTCCTCATCCTCCCGGGGTGCGCGCACCACGCCCCGATCCCGGTGGCGGAGAACCCGCGCCCGGCGGGGACGGCGAAGCACTTTGCCGACCCGCAGGCGGCGGTCGACGCGCTCCTGGCGGCGTGCCGCGGCGATGACAAGGCCGCACTCCTCAGCATCTTTGGTGAAGAGGCCAAGCGGCTTATCAGCTCCGGCGACGAAGGTGCAGATCACGCGCGCTGTGCTCGGTTCGTCAATGCCGCCGAGCAGATGACCCGGCTCGATCCGAAGGGCCGAGATGCCGTGGAGCTGGTCGTCGGCTTCGACGACTGGCCGTTCCCCATTCCTCTGGTAAGAGATGACGGGGGCTGGCGCTTCGACACGGTGGAGGGCGAGCAGGAGTTGCTCAGGCGCCGCGTTGGCGCCGACGAGCTCAGGGCCATCGCCGTGTGCAAGGCGTACGTGCAGGCGCAACAGCTGTACGCCAGCCGGCCGCGCGACGGCAACGGCAAGACATATGCGCAGAAGCTCACCAGCACGCCTGGAAAACGGGACGGTCTCTACTGGCCGTCAACCGGGAAGGGTGACGCAAGCCCCCTCGGACCGGCGGTCGCCGCGGCGGGTGATTACGCCAACTCGGAGCGACCGGTTGGCTCTTGGTGGGGGTATTACTTCCGCATCCTGACCGCACAAGGCGCGGCCGCACCCGGTGGGGTACGGAGCTATGTGAAGGACGGCCGTATGACCGGCGGCTTTGCACTCGTCGCCTATCCCGTCGAGTACGGCGCGACCGGCATCATGACATTCATCGTCAACCGTGACGGCCACATCTACGAGCAGGATCTCGGTGAGCAGACCGCTCAGATGATCACGGAGATGAAGGAGTACAATCCCGACGCTGGCTGGCGGAGCGTGAACAAGTAGGCGTTCCACGTAGCTGAATCAGTGTATCCGTTCGGCCAGCCACGTATCGAGCTGAGCCCCGGGATTTGCGAGCCTCT
>CAZTDK010000504.1:0-5206 GCA_964611965.1 uncultured Binatia bacterium (SeqCode)
GCGGCACGGCAGCGGCGCGCCGTGCAGACCCCGAGCCGAGTCGGTGCGGGTAACGTGGGCCCGCCAATGAACGTCGGTGCGGCTCGCTTTGCGGGTGCCCGGCCTCCCCGCTGGCAGTGGGCGGCGGCGGTGACGCTGCTCTACGCGGCGATCGTAATTGTGGCATCCCTGTACCACGAGCCGTGGCGCGATGAGGTCGTCGCGTTGAGCATCGCCCGCAGCCCATCTTCGTTATCCGCCCTGGCGGCCGCACTGAAGCTCCAGGGCCACCCCATCCTCTGGTACGTGGTCCTCCGCGAGGCGTACGCGCTCGTCGGACAGACCTGGGTGCTCAAGGCCGCCAGCCTCGCGTCGGCTATCGGCGCCATCTTTCTCTTCATCCGCTGCTGCCCGCTCCCCTGGTGGCTGCGCCTCCTGTTCACCTTCTCGGTCTTCCCGCTCTACCAGTACTCGGTGGTGAGCCGCGGCTATAGCCTGGAGATGTTGTTGCTGTTCGCGTTCTGTGCCCTGCACTCGCGCCGCCGCGAGGAGCCGCTGGCGCTGGCGGTGGTGCTCGCGGCACTGGCCAACACCGAGCTCCTCGGCTTCATCATCGCGGCGGCGGCGGCGGTGGCCCTGCTCTTCGAGGGCGTTTGGTGGGGATCGGGTTGGCGGCACTGGGTGCGGGATCGTCGCATGGTGTTCGCCGCCGCGATCTACGCGGCCGGACTGCTCCTCGCCGTCATGGTGGCGTTCCCTGACCCGAGCCATACGGGGAGCGCGGTTCGGCAGCTCGATCTAGGCCGCATCACCGCAGCGGTGGGGGGCGCGATGGTGTGGCCCGCGGGTCACGCGAGAGGGCTTTCCTCCGTCGTGCGCGGGTTATCGCTGTGGGTGTGGGCCTACTTCCTGTATCTGACACGTCGCCCCGTGCTGTTGTGCTTCGCCGCTACCGCACTGATCGGGATCGAGGCGTCATTCACCCTCGTCTACGGCCCCGCACCATGGCATCTCGGGAACGTCTTGCTGGTGGTGATCGCCACGATGTGGCTCGACGCCTCGGGCTCCACCCCGACCTCCGTGTTCTCTCCCCGCCTGGAGCACGTGCAGTCGTGGCTCGGCCCCATCCTGGCCGGCGGCGTGACGGTTCTGCTCACGGAACACGCGCTCCTCGGGATCCTCTTCGTCGTCAACGATCTCGGGCACGACTTCTCGTCGAGTCGGCGCTTGGGGGAGTTGCTGCGCGGCGATCCGGCATTGGCGGGCGCAGTGGTGCTCGGCGAGCCGGATCCGTGGATCACGTCGTTGCCGTATTATGCCGCCAACGCCATCTATCTGCCGCGCGAAGACGCCTACCAATCGTGGGACCAGTACACGCCGGCGCGGCGGTCGACATACGATCTCGCCGCGCTGTTGGCGGCGGCGCGCGCGGTGCGCGCGCGCTGTGCGTGTCCCGTCGTCATCGTGATGGGATTTGAGATGGAGCCAGCCGGAGTCCACAAGATTTTTGGCGGGGGAGGAAGCCCGGTTGAAGAGACGTTCGCGATTACCCCCGAGGCGCGCGCCGAATTTCTCGCGGCGACGCGTCGTATCGCCAGCCTGCGTGGCGAGGAGATCTTTCCCGCGCTGCGGCACGCACGGTTGCGCGTGAACACGGACGAGCACTACGATGTCTACGTCTTGCGCTGAGCGTGCGCTTCTGGTGGCGAGCGCAGCCGTTGCGCTGCTTGCGGTTGCGGTGCGATTGCACAACGTCGTGGCCTTCCCGGTGCTGCACGATTTCGACGCTGGCGGCCAGGCGCTCAACGTCGTGGAGTTCTTCGAAGGGCATCTCCCCAACCTGCACTCGTGGTCCGGCACCCATCCGCCCCTCTACTACGGGCTCGGCGCGCTACTGTGGTCCGTGCTACCGGAGGCGGTGCCGGTCCACGTCATGTTGCGTGGCGTCTCGATCGTCAGCTGGTTGGCCGCGGTGGTGATCGTCTGGCGTACGCTGCGCCGGATCGGGTCCGCGGTCGACGCGGCCGTCGTCGCGGCACTGCTACTCGGGGTTCCGGGAATTCTCATCGCTTCGTGCATGATGACCAGCGACGCGCTGTGCGCACTGTTCGTGACCGCAACTCTGGCGCGTCTGGTCGGGAATCGGGACGACGAGCCGCCGAGCGCGCGCCAGGCCGCACTCACCGGCCTTTTGGCTGGCTTGGCAGGGTTGACGAAAGAAACCGGGCTGGGGGTGATCGGGGTCGCCGCGGCCTGGTATGCGTGGCGCTCGCGGCGCGATGTGGGTCGCGCGCTGCGCAACCTGCTGGCGTTCGGTGTGGTCGCGGCGAGCCTCGCGGTGCCACACAATGCGCGGTGGTTCCTGGCGCTTTGGGCATCGCCCGCGGAGTTCAACGGCTCGCCAGAGAAGCAGGCGGTTGTCGCCGCAATGGCTGGAGGGCAGCAGTTGCCGCCGTGGGCGACGTGGGTTCAGCTCCACAATGCGCTGTGGAACGACCCGGTCGCGGTGTTCTTCCCGGATGAGCATTCCGTTCAGGTGATCATGGTGGCGTTCTGCGTTGCGGGGCTCGGCGTGTTGGGCTTGGCGGGGGCGGGGGTAGCCCGCCTGGCGGCCCGACGGCAGCTCGTGCGGGTGTGGGCGCCGCTTAGCTTTGCAGCGCTGGTCGCAGTCTTCTTGTTACTGCAGTGCTTTCGTCCGGAAGGCGTCTTTTACGCCAAAGCGACCTTAGTGCTCCCAGCTGTCTTGCCGGTTGGCTTGGCGCTTGCGTTCGGCATCGAAGCAGTCCAGGGCGTCCTTGGAATGTTGCTACGCGGTGCGCTCTTGGCAGTAGCCGCCGGCGGCGCCATGTTCGCGTGGTACGGATGGTGGGCACCGTCGAGGGCTGCTGCGCCACCACGCATCACGCTCGCGGGCGCATCTGGCTCCGCAGTCCATGCCGTGAAGCGATACTTCGAGTATCGGGCCGCAGATCCGATCCGGACCCTGCCACTTCTCGACGCCAAAGTGCAGCGCGCCCACGGGCTTCGGCTGTCGCGTATCTTCGTTCTCCCGCTGCCTAACCAGCGTGGGCTGACACCCGCAGAGGAAGACGCACTCGATCTCGCGGAGGCTCGGCTCGCGTGGCTGGAACTGTACCACCTGATCGGCTGGCTGCAGCCTGCGGCCGCAGAACTGGCGGTGACGGGGATCGACGCGCACGAGGAGCTCGACGACGCGCAGGTGAACGTGCGTGTCGTCGCGGCGGGGACGCCAGCGCCCTGGGACACCGCGCCGGTGCCCGGCTGGCCGTTCCCACCATTCGAGCAGCAGTTCACCTTGCGGCGCGTCAACGGCGCATGGCGAATCACGGCGATCGAGCCGCACGGCGTGTCGGACGCGAATGCGCTGGGCGCCTTCGTTGCGTACCCAACATTGGCGCAGCTCGACCGCCTGCGCTCCTCCCGGCGGCAGCCGCCGCGGTTTCCCACCGCGGGAGGAAAGCCCGAGGGGAAGAGTTGATTCCGGGACGTCGAGTTTGTGAACAAATCACTCGCGAGGCAGAGCTTCGAAGACAGTGTGTTCCCAGGCGGAGCCTGGGACTGGGGTTTGGACGTTATCGGCAGTCAGCTTCACGCCACCGTCACCGGGGGCTCAAGCCCCCGGCTCAAAAGCCAAGCCGGCTCCCGCTCCCTCCCCGCCGGACAGGGCTTCGCGGCGGGCTTCGTGTCAGTTCCCGTCGTGGTTGCGAGGCCTGCAAGTGCGTGCGCAGCTGCTGGGTGTTCTGTGCACCAGCAACTGCGTCAGCCGGCTCGCAGCGCGGTTTACCGGGCTTTCTTTCAGTCGCGGGCTTCAGCCCTCGGCGGCGGTTGATCTGGACACGCAGCAACGTCCAAACCCCAGGGCGAGGCTCCGCTTCGCGAGCGGGATTGCAGGGCCCGTCTTTCACTCCCGAAGTGCGGGACGCGAGCGTTCTGCGCGCAGGGCGCGCACTTGACACATCCGTTCAACGCCGCGTAGTACCCACAGCCGCATGGCATCCACGCGAACAGCTCAAGCGGAGCGTACCGTGCCATTCGCACTCATCATCGGAGTCGGGATTGTTGGATTTACGATCTTGATGGCGTTCAGGCACGGCCCGAGCGGTAACGGTCTGGGCCGGAGCCCGATCGGCAGCTCAACGGCAGCTGCGCTCGGCGCCTACATCAAGGTCCATCACCTGTGCCCTCCAACCCTGGCGGCGATCGCACTTACGCCGCCAGCTGGAGAGTTGCCGTCCCTCCACTACCGCACATGGGACGGCCGCACCCAGTGCGAGTTCACCTCGGGCGACTATGGGCTCGATGGATCCGAAGACTACTGGCGTTACCCGCCGGGGGACTGGTACGTGTACAGAGAATGAGGCCTGCGGCCGGCGCCTTTTTCATGGACTGCTCCCTCCTTCGACGGGGCGTCGAAAGCCTCCGACGGGCGATGTGGTCGCACTATCGACTCGGCCCCGCGCTCGAGATGACTCTGGGCGGCATCTTCGTCGCGTACCTGATCTTCGCTTTTAGCTGGGGGCTCATCGTTCGCGTCTGGCCAGTGCTGGTCTGGGACGGCTTCGTGTCCCTGATTGGATTATGGCACGTCGACGGGACAGCGACGTTGCAAACCGCGGCACAGCTCATCGCACGCTTGGCCCTTGGTCTCTTGCCGTCGATGCTGCTCATATATAGGTCACAGTGGCGCCGTAGATTCTGGCTCATTCCACTGGTGGTAATTATCACGGCCTGGATTTCGTTGGCGGCACTTACGGCGTGCGAGACGGTGACGGGCTGGCTTCTGCTCATCGGCGTCTCGGCCGCGGCCACGGGGCTTTCGCGGGTCCGGTTCTTGGGCTGGACCGCTCTGCTCCCCTTCGCGCTGCTACTCGGCGTGCTGCCGCGCCATTGGATTGGCGAGGCGCGTCTTGTGGGGACCGCGGAGCGCGAGCGCCTCTTCGTCGACTGCTCGCATCATGATGGCGTGCGCCCCGCGAACCTCAACAGCGATTTTGTCATGCCCTATTTCGGTATCACCCCACTCAACGAAGATGTCATCCTGCTTACTGGGAAGGGTCAAAATCGCCCCGGTGGCCCAAGACCACCCCAGGGCTCCTGGTGGCTGCGCCGCCATGGCGGGCGCTTTGAGATCGAGCAGCCATCGGCAGTGTGGGGCAATCTGTGGAGAGGCTGCGTGCTCGACGACACCCTGTGGATGGGGCGGGCG
>CAZTDK010000505.1:0-5183 GCA_964611965.1 uncultured Binatia bacterium (SeqCode)
ATTCATCACCGCGATGGAAGAGGGGCTCTTCCCCCACTCCCGTGTGGCCGACGATGATATCGAGGAAGAGCGCCGGCTATGCTACGTCGGCATGACCCGCGCGATGGAGAAGCTCTACCTGACACACGCGCGCCGCCGCCGCGTGTTCGGCGACTTCCAGTCGAACCAGCGCAGCCGCTTCGTCGACGAGATTCCGCCGACGTTGCTGCACGAGGTCGGGAACGCGACGCGGCGCTGGGAGGTGGCGCGACAACAGGCGACGATGTTTCAGCGATCGCAACCGACGACCGCGGCGCGCGAGGTGCGTTTCGAAGACAACGAAGTGCGGGTCGAATACAACAGCGAAGAGGGCCTGCGTGTCGGCGTCAAAGTGAAGCACGCCACCTTCGGCGTCGGCACGGTACAACGTCTCGAGGGCGCCGGTGAAGCACAGAAAGCCACCGTGCTCTTCGGCTCGGTCGGCCGCAAGAAGTTGATTCTCAAGTTCGCCGGCCTCGAGCCGGCGTGAAAGGCAACGGCGCCTGTGGCACGTGGCATGTGGCTCGTCGAAAACCACAAGCGACGAGCCACGCGCCACGAGCAAGCGATGCATGGAGCACTTCGGCCTCGATTTCGGCACGACAAACTCGTCGCTCGCGTGGGCGCGACGCGACGGGCAGGTGAGCTTGTGCGACATCGACTTGCCGGCGGTCAACCCGCGCGTCTTGCGCAGCTTGCTCTATTTCTCGCTCGACGCGCGCGACTTCGTCATCGGCCATCAGGCGATCAGCGAGTACCTGCGCGAGGACATGCAGGGCACACTCATCCAATCGATCAAAACTTTTCTTGCCGACAACTCCTTTGAGCGCACCTGGGTCTACGATCGCTTCTACGCGCTCGAAGATCTGATCGCCGTGGTGTTCCGCCACGTGCGCGCCGCGATTGCGCAGCTCACCGACGCCGACGTCGCGCTGGTCGTCGGCCGCCCGGCGGTGTTCGTGGAGCGACCGGAGAAGGAACACATCGCGCAGGAGCGCTTGCGCAAGGCCGCGCAGCTCGCGGGTTTCTTCGATGTCGAGTTCCAATACGAGCCCATCGCCGCCGGGCTGGCGTACGAGGAGTCGCTGGCGGCGCCCGAGGTCGCGCTCATCGCCGACCTGGGCGGCGGGACCTCCGACTTCACGGTGATGCGGCTGGGCACGCGGCACAGTGGCGAGCGCCGCGAAGACATCCTGGCCACCGGCGGCGTGCAGATCGCCGGCGACAGCTTCAATGCCACTATCATGGCACGCCGGCTCGCGAAGTACTTCGGCGCCGGCTCGACGTATCGATCGTTCACCGGTGACGAGCTCCCATTCCCGTCGGCGCTGCTGGCGACGCTGGCGCGCTGGCATCACGTCTCGTTCCTACGCAGCCGCGAGACGCGTGAGCAGCTGCGGCGCCTGCGTTGGACCTGCAGCAACCCGGACGCCGTGGCGGCGCTCGAAGCGCTCGTCGAAGGCAACTACGCGTTCTATCTTTTTCAAGAGATCGAACGCGCCAAGAGCGAGCTGTCGGCGCGTGACACGACGACGATTCGCTTCGCCCACGATGCCATCAACATCGATGAGCGGCTGAGCCGCGCCGACTTCGAAGCCCTGATCGCCGCCGAGCAACAGCGCATCCAGCGCTGCCTGCACAGCGTGCTGGACACGGCCGGTCTGCAGCCACCCGCCGTCGACGCCGTGTTTCTCACCGGAGGCTCGGCGCAGATCCCCGCCATCCGCCGTATGTTCGCCGATGAGTTCGGCGAAGCCAAGCTGAAGTCGAAGGACTACCTCACCAGCGTCGCCGTCGGCCTGGGGTTGACTGCGCTCCGCAGGGTGGGACAACAGTCGTCATAAGGTCGTGGCTTCGCCCGAGAAGCAACGAAAAACCCCATGCCCTCAAGCCCCCAAGCCCTCACTGCGATTTTCGAAGCGGACTGACACGGAGACAACCGAAGTCCAGCATCATACGGCCCGCGTCCGTTGTCTGTTGTCTCCCAGACTGGTGTCTGTCCTTGGCACTTCGTGTGGGCTGGGTTAGAGACTGTGCATGGACCGCGTCGATTGGATTGAATCAACCCTCCGGCAGGCCTTCGCGCCGCAGCAGCTGCACATCGAAGACGAAAGCGCCCAGCACCGCGGCCACGCCGGCGCGGCCGGCGGCGGCGGCCACTTTCGCGTCGTCATCGTCGCGGACGCCTTTCGCGGCCAGTCGGCAGTGGAGCGCCACAGCGCGGTGTATGCCGCGCTCGGTGACGCAATGAAATTGGATATTCACGCGCTGGCGCTGAAGACACTGACGCCGGAGGAATTTGAGGATTTGAAGATTTGAGGATTTGAGAATTGGAGGAGAGGATTTGAGGATTGGAGAATGTGTTTTGAGCCCAGCATCCACCTCTTCCAATCCTCCAATCTTCAAAACCTCAAATCTTCAAAACCTCAAATCCTCAAATCCTCCAATCCTCAAATCCTCCAATCTCAAGTGCCTTTCCAGCCGTGGCCGATTCTGTTAGTCAAAGCCGTTCGCAGGAATCCAATGAGCGCGGAGCTGGAAGCCGTCGAGCGTGCCCGAGGCGCGCAATTCGCCGCCGTTGCCGAGAGCGCTCTGCCGGCCCGCTTCAGTGATCCGCACACCGAGTGGTCGGCGGTGCGCCAGCGCTGCGGCCTCCTTGATGCGCGCTTTCGCGGGGCGCTCCGCCTGACCGGTGGTGATCGCGTCAGCTTTGTCCAAGGCATGGTCAGCAACGATGTCGCGACGCTGCAGGCCGGCGCAGGCACGTACGCCGCGCTGTTGACCCAGCAGGGAAAGATCGTCTCGGATCTGCGCATCGCGATTCTGGCCGACGAGCTGTGGCTCGACGTACCCGTGAGCCGCGGCGAAGCCGTACGCACGGCACTGGAGCGTTTTATCATCGCCGACGACGTGGAATTTGTTGCCGATGATGCCTGGATGCCGCTGGTGGTACTCGAGGGACCACAGGCAGCGCGCGTGCTGCTTGCAGTCACCGGTGAATCCATGGAGGGCGCGGCGCCGTATACACACCGCGAGCTGCGCTTCGAGGGAATACAAGTGCGCGCGCTCACCGCGACTCACGGCGGCGAGAACGGCTACCTGCTTTACGGCCCGCCCGCCGTGGCGGCGAAGCTCTGGGAGCATTGTCAGAGCGCCGGAGCGGAACCGGTCGGCATGGACGCGCTCGACGTCCTGCGCGTCGAGGCGGGGATCCCGTGGTACGGCCGCGATATGGACGAATCGATGCTGGTCACCGAGGTCGGGATTGAGAGCGCCATCAGCTACAAAAAAGGCTGCTACCTCGGGCAAGAAGTCGTCGAGCGCATCGCCGCGCGCGGCCAGGTGCATCGCAAGCTCATGGGCCTGCTCTGCGCGGGCACACAGGTGCCACCGCCGGATTCGAAGTTGATGCTGGACAGCAAGGAAGTGGGCTGGATCACCAGTGCAGTCTGGTCGCCAGCGCGCAACGGGGTGATTGCCCTGGGGTATGTGCGGCGCGAGTGCTGGGACGCGGGTACTGAGCTGCAAGTGACCACACCTGCGGCGGAAATCTCGGCGCGCGTCGTGGCGCTGCCGTTCTACTCGAAATCGTAGCGGAGCAACCTGCTCTTGAACCGGTAACGTCGCAACACGATGGGCTTTGGAACGTTAGCGGCGCAGCACGCTGCGCCATTTTTGGAGGAGAAACATGGCCAATCAGTTGGGCAAGCGATACGTGTGTGAGACCTGTGGCACCGAGGCGTTGTGCAACAAGCCGGGGGCCGGAGTGATCGAATGCTGCGGCGCGGAGATGAAGCTGAAGGAAGCCAAGCCGCTACCGTCGAGCGATTGACCTGCGGTCGGCATCTTTTCTATGGACCGCTCCCCGTTGGGTCGCTGGGGGCGGCTGCGCGCGAACCTCGGTTGATGGCTGAGACACCTCGTATGTTACCGCGTGTCTTTCTGCCTACCCTGAGTGGATGGCCTTGGCATCCAGCCCAGGGTAGCCGCTGAAAAAACGCGGCAACCCTGGGCTATGTTGCACAACGCCTTCGGCGTAGCTCTCGTGTAGTTGATGATCGAAGCGTCTGAAATCCTCCACCCGTCATCCACAGACTCCCCGGCCGTCGTCTACGACACGGACGGTGCGGTGGCGATTCTTTCTCTAAATCGCCCGAAGGTGTTGAACGCCTATAACGTGGCGATGCGTGATACGCTCTTCGAGGCGTTGTGCGCCGCGGCGGACGATCCCGAGATTCGCGCCGTCGTCTTACGCGGCAACGGCCCGGCGTTCTGCACGGGGGGCGACGTCAGCGAGTTCGGGACTGCGCCGTCACCCACGGCTGCGCGCGCCGTGCGCTGGCAACGCGACGTATGGGGCCTGCTGCGCACATTGCCCAAGCCGGTGATCGCGGCGGTGCACGGTTACGCCATCGGCGGCGGCCTCGAAATGGCGCTGCTCTGCGATTTCGTCGTCGCCACGACAGACGCCCGCTTCGCTTATCCCGAAACCGGCCTGGCCATGATTCCCGGCGTCGCCGGCACGCAAACGACCCCCCGCGCCATCGGCGTCGGCCGCGCGATGGACCTCGTCCTGACAGGTCGCTGGCTCACGGCACAAGAAGCGCACGCCATCGGCATCGTCACGCACCTAGTGGCTTTGGAGACGCCCGGCGCAGCCGCGATCGGCGCAGCCGCGGTTGACCTGGGGCGGCGGCTGTGCGAATTGCCGGCGGCGTTGATAGCATCCGCCAAGCGCGCGGTGAACGAAGGCTTGGACCTCGGCTTGGTGGAAGGTTTGGCTTTGGAACAGCGACTGGGTTCAATGGGGGCTTGAGGGCCCCGCGCAGTATGGGAACACGGTGGAGTATTTGTGAACACTTCGAATTTTGTCAGTATTCCGGCATCGATGTTCGAAGACCAGGAGATCCTGGTCTTCGAGAACCAGCGGCTGACCTACGGGCAACTGTGGGGGAACATTCAGCGGCTCGCGAATGCCCTGCGCGGCCTTGGCGTGCAGCGTGGCGATTGTGTCGCGGTCCTGCAGACCAACTCGCACCGCTACGTTGAAACGTACTACGCGGCGGCAGCCATTGGCGCGGTGTTTCTGCCGTTGAACTATCGCGCCAAGTTGCCCGAGCTGGAGTACATGGTCACCACGGCCAACGCCAAGGTGCTGATCGTCG
>CAZTDK010000506.1:0-5182 GCA_964611965.1 uncultured Binatia bacterium (SeqCode)
CCGAACCGCAGCTAGATCTTTCACCACGAAGGACACGAAGACCACGCAGTGAGGAATTCAGGATGTTCTCTTTCATCTTCCTTCATGAGCTTGGTGCCCTTCGTGGTTCCCTCCTCCGACACGGATGAACGCGACATCTTTCGGGATCAATCGAGAATCTGGGCTCCATTCTTTGTCGCCAGGTTTTCTAGATAGCGCGCTTCTTGCCGCCCTTTCGGCGCGCTGGCGCCAGGGCGCAGCCTGCGGTTACATGGTGAACGCCGTACCCGGATGGCAGGAGCCCTCGTACTATGCCGGGCCGAGCGCAGAGTACCCGGAGCTCGTGGGCGACGCTGGGATGCTGATCATCAATGATTTTCTTGCAGACTATGGCCGTACCGTGACGCCCGCTGATGGAACGACGCTCTACCAACAGCCGCCCCCGACATATCCGCCCACCCCTTGCTCGACCTGAACGGACGGGGACGTAGGGGCGAGCGCGACGAATCGATCCGAGGCATCGCGTTGCTTCGTAAGGTAGTCGACGTATGCATATGTAAATTTATGTTGCCGTATGCCTCTTGCGTGGAACTCTTTGCCACGTATTGGGCGAGTGAGACGACTTCAGCGACCCAACGGGGGAGCGGTCCACAGAAAGGACGCCGACCGCAGGTCCTAGCGACCAACGGGAGCGGGCCATAGAAGAGACGCTGGCCGCAGGCCCTAGCGCGGGCCGCGACGTCCGCCCGCCACCATGAGACGTGCCGCCGCATCCTCCGGAACATCGAAGATCGAACGCCCGGCGCCCAGGATGACTTGGGCTTCCTCGAGCAGGCGCAGCCACCGCAGGTTTTCGTACTGCGGATCGGTCAGGTTCTCGAGCTTGCGCTGGCGGATTTGCTCGACCAGGTCGTGCACGGCATCTTCCACCGACACCACCGGTTTGAATCCCAAGAGCCGCTCGATCTTCTGGGTCGAGACGCGATAGCTGCGCACGCCGCGATACGTGTAGTCCGGCCGGATATCGACCGCGACGCCCAGCCCGCGCAGGGTGGTGCGCACGCGCAGCGCCAGCTCCGAGATCCGCATGTTGCAGGTGGCGACGTTGAAGATCTGACCGCTGACCGCGGTTTCGTCCGCTCCCACACACGCGATGTAGGCGCGCGCCACGTCGTGGACATCCACGAGCGGCCGCCACATCTCGCCGCCGCGGAAGAGGACAATGGTGCCGCTGGTGAGCGCATCGCGCACAAAGGTGTTGACGACGAGATCGAAGCGCAGCCGCGGCGAGAACCCGAATACCGTGCCCTTGCGCAGGACGACGGGGCAGAAGTCCGCACCGGCCATTGCCAGGATCCGCTGCTCGGCTTCGTACTTGGACGTTGCGTAGGCGGCGCGTGGCTGCACCTCGGCCGTTTCGTCGCAGATCACATCACAATGGTCGTCACTGACGCCGACATCGTAGATCGAGCATGACGACGCCATGATGTAGCGGCGCACGCCGGCGGCCCGCGCCAGCTCTGCCAAGCGCACTGCGGCCAAGGTGTTCATTTCATAGTTGGCGGTTGGATTGTATTCCGCGGTCGGATCATTCGAGAGGCCGCCGACGTTGATGACCGCATCCACGCCCGCCAGGTGAGCCGGCTCCACCTGCCGCATGTCGGCGATGATCAGCTCGACCCGGTCACGGACGCCGGCCAGGCCGCGGTCTCCAAACAACAGCCGGTCGACCACGCGAACGGCATAGCCGCGTTCGAGGAGCTCGTGGGTCAGTACCGAGCCGACATAGCCAGCGCCGCCGACCAAGAGGATCTTGTGCATCAGCAACCTATGGGTCTTGGCAGTGCGCAGCGACCCAACAGGGAGCGGACCATGAAAGTGACGCCGGCCGCAGGCCTCAGCGTCCTTTCACGGTCCAGACGTCGCCGAAGGAATCGGGCGGAATGCGTTTCTCGTCCGGCCGTTCGCGTTGATAGACCGCGGTCGCGGTGCTGATCATCTGCGTATCGTCCTCGAGAGACATCCAGCCGTGAAATACGCCCGGTGGCACGACGATGAGTGTTGGATTGCGCGCGCTGGCGACGAAGTTGTTCATTTCCTTGTACGTCGAGCTGTCTTCCCGGTCGTCGACGAGAACGAACTTGGCCGCACCGTGGTTGATGAAGAACAGGTCCCACATGTCCAAGTGCTTATGGAAAGCGCGCACCGTGCCCTTGGCGAAGTTGCCGACCAGATAGACCTGACCAAACTTGCCGAGGAACGGATCAGTAGCGCGGACGATCTCGATGAGATAGCCGCGGTCGTCGACGCGGGCGACGAGACTGACGTTCTCTACTCCTTGAATCACAGCTTCCAGAAGTCGCATAGGCGGCAGGCCTTTGCAAATGGAAACGTTCGTCGCGGGTGCAAAAACGTGTGGTGTTGTGCGATCCCGCAAGTTCAGACCTCCTGAGCCCGAGCAATCTGCCACGAGCCCAAGCACCACGGAGGACACGAGGACCACGAAGGGAGGACTTCAGGATCTTCTCTTTCCTTTTCCTTCGTGAACCTCGTGCCCTTCTTGGTTCCCTTCTCCGACACGGGTCAACGCGGCAGGTTTCAGGACTAATCGAGAATCTGGGCTCCATTCTCTGGCGCCAGGTTTTCCAGATACCGATGTGTCCAGACAGCAGGATGGCTGAAGCTGCTGGGGGGATCGCCGACCGGCGATGGCGGGGGCAATGCTTCGAAGTCGATGTGCAGAGGTTTGAGTGAATGCGTTCAGCGGCCGGGTCGAAACGCCGCCAGGGCGCGCTGAGCCTCATCCCAATCAGGCTCCGCGGTTGCCAGGCGATAGGCCAGCGAAGCGGCGCGGCCACCCTGGTTGTGTTGCGCGAGATCGTACACCGCCGACAGTAATGACGGATTGCGAAAGTCCAGCGCCTCGCGCGAGAGCGCAATCTGATCGACTTTCCACAGCACTGCCGGTACGGGGCCGATCTGCTGCAGCCAATCGAGCAACAGCGTGCCACGCACCAGCGTCGCCGTCGGCAGGGTAAAGTAGGCCGTCTCAAGGAACAGCTCGTCGCGTCCTCCCTGTCCCATGTACAACAGAGTAATGCCGGCGTCGGGACTCAGGTCGACTGGTGGAAAGCGTTCCAGCCAACGCACCATCGCCGTCCATCCAATGCGCTCTTTCAGTCGGGTGGGGGCGACGAGCCAGCCGCGCTTGCGGTGCACGAAGTATCCGGAAGCGCGCGACGGTCGCACGTCGGGCTCCATCCGCTGCGCCAGGTCGGGCGCGTAGAAGGCAAAGGCGGGTTGCTCGGCGAGAACGACAAGCACATCGTTCGGTCGGATGTTGTCGCCAACCACCTGCGCTGCCGCTCGCCAAGACGCAGGCTGCTGATTGAACCCGCCGACAAGTCCCGGCAACTCGATTGCCAGCAGTAACGCGAGTGCGGCGCCCTGGGCGCCGCGCCGCGCCCTGTCCGAGCACAGCGTCCGGCGCAGCCACGCCAGGCCGGCGGCACCGAGCAGCAGATACGCCGGCAGCACAAAGCCGACGTCCTGCGGCTTGAATGGGAGACGGATGAGCCATTCGCCAAACAAGACCCCGGCGACCCCGATGAGCACCCATAGGGTGCTGAGGATTCCAACCGCCGAACCGCCATCGGCCACCAGGCCGAGTATGGCGCCGGCCAGCAGAACCGCCGCAGCCCATGGGCGCTGCGGCTGTCCGGTTGCCAACTGGCTCAGTAGCTGCAGCGGGAACGTCCAACCGAAGTCTGGCCGGGGGAGCGTATCGTCCACGGGTGGTGGATGATAGAAGACAAAGATGCTCCCTGCGGCAGCGAGAAGAAGCAGCATCAGGCAGGAGCGCGCGGCGAGGCGGCGCACCGATGGTTGCGGTACCGCCAGCGCTGCGGCCGTGATTGCCATTGCGGCAAGCCCGAGCAACGCACGAGATCCACAGGTGCACGCCAGCAGTGCCACCGCCATGCACAGCAGCTGTCGGCGCCGGGCCGCCGATGCTTGCATGGCCCAGATGAAGGCGAGCGCGGCCAAGGTGACCAGCAGCGTGAGCCACGCATCCGTGCCGACACGGCGCGAAAGCGCCACGTGCAGCGGCGACACGGCGAGAGCCACCGCGGCGTACATCCCGGTTTCCGCACCAGACGACAGGAGCCCCAACGCCCAGACGGCGAGGATCGTCAACGTGCCCGCGACTGCGCTTGACAGCCGCAACGTCGCCTCCGCGTCTCCCCAGTGCAGGGCAGCAGCGGTGATCCACGCCGAAAGAGGTGCGACCGGGCTCCAGGCCTGCGCGTGCGGAAGGCGGAGCGCTTCGGCGGTGTTGATCTCGCCGACCTCGCTCGGATCGAAGCTGGCGGCGCCCAGATCGATCAAGCGAATTGCTGCGCCTACCAAGGTTACCGCCAGCATCGCGACCACGGGCCATGCGCGCAGCGACAGCGGAGTGGGCATCGAAGCTCAATACGAAGAAACAAAGCTCACGCAGAGCCGTAAGGGTCCAGAAAAAAGGTTGGTGCTGTGTCCTCAGCGGGGGTGCGGTGTGTCTGAGTTCCACAGCCGGTTGAGCTTGACGGACTCCAGCGACCAACGGCAGCGGACCATAGAAGAGACGCCGGCCGCAGGCCCTAGAACTGCTGCCGGGAGTTATCCACGCTCGGCTCCTGATGTCGGTGCGCAGTCCAGTTGCCATCCTTCTGCGGCTTGAGGTGCAGCGGGTCGCCGGCGAGGCGCATGATCAGTCCGATCGGCAGAACGGCGATGAAATAAAAGATCACCATCAATATTCGGGTCTGAACAACGCCGACCGCGTGGCCGATTTTCTTCCAGTGCTCCCAGGCCGTGCGTGCGAAACCGGTGGGGCCAGAGGCCGACAAGGACGCCAGCGGCTTGACGTCGCCATGGACGGGCGCTTCGGAAGCTCGAACACTGTCATTCATCAGACCAGGACTTATGACACGACCGCGTAGGGTTTCTCAAGCGCTTTACGCAGGCGCCCCGCAAGCGCCCTGCGCACGTTGCCGCGAATGCCGTAATTCCCGTCGCTTGACGCCATCTCCGGGTCCGGCTAAGCGCGGCGCCAATGATGCTCTCAAAGGCCCGCTGCATCCTCTTCACGGCCGCGTGTTTCATGAGTGCATGCACCCAACCGGTCCCCGGAGTGCTCACGCTTGCGCCCGCGGGCATGCGG
>CAZTDK010000507.1:0-5170 GCA_964611965.1 uncultured Binatia bacterium (SeqCode)
CGGGACCGACGGTCACCATGTGGACGACGGGGGTCGCTGCGGGCGTCGGCGTTTCCGAGGGCTCCGACGTTTCCGTCGGGGTCGGTGTGGGTTCGCCCGCCGGGCAGCTGGTGAGGGCATTGTTCACCGCGGCGATGATCTCGTCGATGGTGATGGAGGCGCTGCTGTCCGCATCGCCGGCGGTGCAGGCGGAGAGCGGCGCGGTACCCAGGTCGATATTGACCATGGTAATGAGCTCGTCCACCGTCACCTCGCCGCTGCCGTCACAGTCGCCCACGCAGGCCGCGGCGGCGGGCATGGCACTGACGAGCGTGGCACCCACGGCAGCGAGCACTACCCATCGGAAACCGAACATCGTCCTGCGGCGCAACATGAAAACCTCCTTCGGGTGCTGGTGACACCGCCGAACGCTCGCGGCGTGCTGTCTGCAGCCGATACCACCATGGTCGCCGGTGTCAATCAAGAATGGAAGCGCATACCGACCGTCCCCCTGACGGGTGCGTGTAAAGGGAGTGTCGATTTTCTCCGAGACGATCCCTCGATACGGCCCCTGAAACGATGGGGCCTACTCGGGATGAACGGTTTTCGAAGGTTTTCGAGAAAGGTTTAGACCGTCCCCCCAAGTAGCCGCTTTCTCTCGGCGACGTTCGAGGGGCGTCGCTGTTTATCGACACTCAGTCGTCGTCCTCGTCATCCTCATCGTCCAGGTCGTTGAGGACTCCAGCCATGGCCAGGGCCTCGTTGGCAGCGTCGGCGATGTCTTCGTCGTCGGAGTTGGTGAGCTCATCGAGAATGTCCGCTGCCTCGTGCGGACGGATGCAGCCGACGGCCTCGATCGCGGCCAGCAGCAGCGCCTTGTCGATGTTTTCGGAGGTGACGAGTGCGGCGACGTGCGGCCACGCCGCACCGAGCTCCCAATTGCCTGCCGCGCAGACGGCTTCATATTCAAGCTCCGGGTCTCCGCTCTCCAGCGCCGCGAGAATCTGCGCGTCGAAGCCGCGAAGGAAACGCATGCAGAACGCCCCGGTGAGTTTCCACGCGTGCTCGCTGCGGGCGTACGCGGCCCGAACCGCATCCGCGTGCCAGTCGTCCGGGGCGCGCACCGAGGCCTCCAGAATGCGCCGCCGCACCGCGTCCGGAACGCTGCCATCAGCGTATAGGGCACGCAGCGACTCGCGGATCGTGTCGAAGGTCTCTTCCGAAATCGGCACGTCATCGGGGTCGTCAAATTCCGTAATGAAACCCTGCTCAAGGACAGGACCCAACGCGATCGCCGCGTTGCCGCGCAAATCCTCCGCTTCATGCGCGCTCCGCAGGATCTCCAGGAGCGCCGCAACCAGATCCTCGTTGACGACAACGAAGTCACCGGCCAGTTCCGCTGCCACCAGTCGGTCGGCGGCGTCGCTCTGCTGGTCCTGAAGGACTTCAAGCAGAATCTCAGCGGTGCCGTCCGGCCACTCCCACGGCGGGATCTCCTGCAAAGTCTTTACGTTCATGCTCTTCCCTCCCTGTCACCAGTCGGCGCGACGGTTTCGTGCGCCTGTCCAATCCGCCAGTCTTACCATTAATTTGCACGGCCGGAATGCCGGATAGTCGAAAAACGTGTGATGCGCCGCGCCGCCGCCGTCTTGACTGTTCAGCATGCGGCTGAAAGAGGCAAGGACAGCCCGCAGAATTTTCGGCAGGCATCCGGGACGAGCGGGAAATGATGTATGATTGGTTGCGAGGAGACTGAGATGGCCACAGACACAGAGGCGGCTCGCGCGGGGCTGATGAAGTTCATCGCGAAGAAGGGTGGGGCGATTCCGATGCGCGAGCTGCATACGCACAGCTTGGTCTTCTACCAGGCCGGGCATCAGGCGTTTTCGCAGCTCATGGAGGGGCTGGTGGGCGATGGGCTGGTGGCTTACGACGAGGCGACCGCCGTGTTTTCACTCACGGACAAGGGACGGACGGCGGTCAGCGTGGGCTGAGCCGTGCCGAGTCCGCTCGAAAGTTCCGGGTCGTCCGAAAGTTTAGGGTTGTATTGATAGGCGGTGACACACTATAGGTGAGGCGGCTGATTGGGAGGGGTTGATGGCACGACGTGAGGTGCGAAAGACTTTCGTCCTGGATACCAACGTTATTCTCCACGACAGCTCTTGCCTGACGCAATTCAAGCAGCACGCCATCGTCATCCCGATCTCTGTCCTGGAGGAATTGGATCACTTCAAGAAGGGCAGTCAGTCGCTTAATCACCACGCGCGTGAGTTCCTGCGATCGCTCGATGCCTTGAGCGCCGACGCCATTTTTGACCGCGGCGTCTCCATCGGGCCGGATCACGGCATGGTGCGCGTGCAGCTCGAGCAGGGCCTGCACCCGGATCTGGAGCGCAGCTTTTCCCGCGCCAAGCCTGATCACCTGGTGCTCAACTGCGCCTATACGCTCGCCAAGCAAGCGGCGCAGCCGGGCCCGGTCATTCTGGTTTCCAAGGACGTCAATCTCCGCCTCAAGGCCAAGGCGGTCGGGTTGCTGAGCGAGGACTACACCACCGATCACGTCAAGGACGTCTCGCTGCTGTACACCGGAAAGCGGGCGGTCGAGAATCTGGACTCCGCGCTCATCGATCGGCTGTACGCCGGCACTGGCTTCGAAGCGGGGCACCTCGATCTCGATGCGCCCTTGGTGGCCAACGAAAATCTGATTCTGCGCAATCATCAGAAATCCGCCTTGGCCCGTTTCCATGCGCGCGACGGTTTCATCCGCCGCGTCAACAAGGGCCCGGTGTTCGGCATCGTACCGCGCAACGCGGAACAGACGTTTGCGCTCGGTGTCTTGTGCGACCCGGATGTCCCGCTGGTGAGCCTGTCGGGAACCGCTGGCACCGGCAAGACGTTGCTGGCGTTGGCCGCTGCCCTCGAGCAGCGCCAGAGCTACCGGCAGATCTTCCTGGCGCGGCCGATCGTGCCGTTGAGCAACAAGGACATGGGCTTTCTCCCCGGCGAGGTCAAAGCCAAGCTCGACCCCTACATGCAGCCAATCTACGACAACCTCGGCGTGATCATGGGCCACGGGGCCAACGGCTCCGGACGGTCGGCCGCGCAACAGATCCAACAGATGCTCGACGACGAGAAGCTGGCGGTGTCGGCGCTATCCTACATCCGCGGCCGCAGCCTGAACCGGATCTTCTTCATCGTCGACGAGGCGCAGAACTTGACGCCGCATGAGATCAAAACGATCATCACGCGCGCCGGGGAAGGGACCAAAATCGTCTTCACGGGAGATATCTTCCAGATCGACCATCCCTATCTCGATGCGCAGTCCAACGGCTTGAGCTACCTCATCGAAAAGATGCAAGGCCAAGCGCTCTACGCCCACGTCAACCTGGAGAAGGGCGAGCGCTCGGAGTTGGCCCACCTGGCCAGTAGTCTATTGTAAACTCGAAGAGTATCCACAGATTCTCACAGATTCACGCAGATGATGATGGGGAGGGATGGGTCTGTGTAGATCTCTGTCACCTGTGGATCACTTCCAGTGTTCTGAGTGCGGCCGATCATGAAGCTCTCCGCCAACCTTGCCGGCGTTGAAGTCGGCGACGGCTTTCCGGTCCGCATCGTCGCGGCGATCAATGTCAGCCCGGAGTCATTCTACGGCGCCTCGGTCGTGCGCGGGCGTACGGCGCTACAGCAGCTGGCGGTGCGCATGGTTGAGGAAGGAGCGGATATTCTCGATATCGGGGCCATGTCCACCGCGCCGTACCGCGCAGGAGCCATCAGTGCCGACGAGGAGCAGCGTCGCCTGCAGGCCGCGGTGCGCGCGGTGCGGGCGGTGGCGGCGGTGCCGATCTCGGTTGATACGCAACGTGGTCGCGTCGCCGCCGCCGCGCTCCAGGCGGGCGCGTCGATCATCAACGACGTCAGCGGCCTCGGTCACGATCCGTCGATGGGGACAACGGCGCGCGATGCGGGCGGGGTCATCCTCATGGCCAACGAAATCGCGCCGAGCCGGCGCGCGCCGGTCGCGATGATCGCGTCGCTGCTGCGGCAAAGCCTGACCCGTGCCCGCCACGCCCGCATTGCCAAGAACCGGATCGTCCTCGACCCGGGGATCGGATTCTTTCGCCGCGCCGCCGTGCCGTGGCACGAGCTTGATTGCCTGGTGCTCCGCGAGCTCGCCAAGTTGCGACGGCTCGGCCGTCCGTTGCTCGTCGGGATTTCCCGCAAGTCGTTCATCGGGAAGCTGGCTGGCCGCGATGACCCCGCGGACCGCCTCTCCGGTTCCCTCGCGGCAGCCGCGATCGCCGTTTACAACGGCGCCGCGCTCGTCCGGACGCACGATGTCGCCGCGACGCGCGACGCCATCCGCGTCGCGGCGGCGATAAGGGCAGTGACGAGTGACCAGTGACGAGTGACAACTGACCAGCCCGGGCTGCCCGGCTCGGGTGTATCCCCGGTCGTTCCCCACGCTTTTGTGGGGTTCATGTTTGTCACTCGTCACGCGTCACTGGTCACTCGCCACTGCTTCCGGCCCCTCCGTTGACATGGCGGAGGCCAGCCGTCTAAATTGCGACCGCCATGCGGACGCACCTCGCGGAGCACGGCGGTGCAACATCCCGAAGGTAAGCTGAAGGAGGAGCCATGACATACATCATTACCCGCTTGTGCAGGGATTGCGTCGATACGGCGTGCGTCGCGGTATGCCCGGTGGATTGTATCTATCGCTACACCGGTTCGGATGCGGCGTCTTTCCCCAATCAGCTGTATATCCACCCTGACGAATGTATCGATTGCGGTGCCTGTGAGCCGGAGTGTCCCTGGCAGGCGATTTTCGAAGAGGCTGCGGTTCCCAACGTGTTCACCGATGACTCGCCGCTCAACTACAAGATCATGGAAAACATGAGCAGCTTCGAAGTCTGCAAGCACGAGCAGAAGCCAAAGCCGATGGCCGAGGAGATCGAGGCGAATAAGAAGAAGTGGGGCTGGAGCCCCTGAGAGCTGCGGCCCGGCGGGATCCGGCGACCTGCGGTCGCCGCGCTATCCGCCACTCCCCATTGGATTTCCCTGTGCCGTTGGAGTCCGACATGCTGCGTGTTCCCGGTCCATTCAATTGGGGGTTGCAGTTCAATTGGGGGTTGCAGTATGAACGGCAGGGGGGCTATTCCTGACCCAGTGATAGTCGCGGCTGAGATGAG
>CAZTDK010000508.1:0-5168 GCA_964611965.1 uncultured Binatia bacterium (SeqCode)
TTCGATGCGCTGGGGATGGTTGTGGGTACCGCCGTGAAAGGAAAACCCGAAGAAACCCTCGGCGACTTGCTGACCGTCTTTACAGCCGACCTTACGCCGGCAGACACCGCTGCCCTTAACGACGCAGCCGATCCCCATCCGCAGGCGGTGACCTTGCTGGCAAATGCCACGACGCGCATCGTCTATGATCTAGATCGGTTCATCCGTACGCGTACGGCCGCGCCGAAGGATCCAACCCAATGGATGCCGGCCTACGCGGCCACCGTTGCGCGCGAAACGCACGTCAGCGACCCCACACCCCTGAAGGTGCAAGTCAGCTTCTCGTACTCGGATGGCTTCGGCCGCGAGATACAGAAGAAGATTCAAGCCGAGCCGGGGCCGCTGATTGACGGCGGGCCTGCGCTCACAGCGCGCTGGGTGGGCAGTGGCTGGACCGTCTTCAACAACAAGGGCAAGCCGGTTCGCAAGTATGAGCCGTTCTTCAGCGGCACGCACGAGTTCGAGTTCGCCAACCAAGTCGGCGTGAGCCCGATCGTTTTTTATGATCCGCGCGATCGCGCCATAGTCACCATTCATCCGGACAATACCTACGAGAAGGTCGTCTTCGATGCGTGGGCGCAGAAGACGTATGACGTGAACGACACCGTCGCACCGACTGCGGACGGCACCCAGACCGGCGACCCGCGCACCGACCCGGATGTCGCGGGCTTCGTGAGCGAATATTTCAAGACTCAGCCCGCAACGTGGCAGACCTGGTACGCGCAACGGCAGGGTGGCGCGCTCGGGGCACAGGAGCAGAGCGCCGCGACCAAAGCGGCGGCGCACGCCGATACTCCGACCACGGCGCATTTCGATGTCCTGGGCCGTACGTTCCTGACGCTGGCCGATAACGGTCCGGACCCCGCGCACCCGGGCCAGCACCTTCTGTTCCCCACCCGCGTCTACTTGGACATCGAAGGCAACCAACGCGAGGTCCGCGATGCGATCGTTCAGCAAGGCGACGACCGAGGTCGTCTCGTCATGCGTTACGACTACGACATGCTGAGCAATAAGATTCACCAAGCCAGCATGGAAGCGGGCGAGCGCTGGATGCTGAATGACGTGTCCGGCAAGCCGATCCGTGCCTGGGATAGCCGTGCCCACACCTTCCGAACGGAATACGATCAGCTCCGCCGTCCAGTCCGAGTCTATGTGCTGGGCGCCGACCTCGCCGATCCCGATGCCGACCCCAGCAACCCGACAGCCGATCTGGGCGATCCGGTCAAGGGCAGCCTTTTCGGACGGACGGTCTACGGAGAGGCACATCCGGACAGCGCCTCGGGTGCAGCGAACACTTTGAATCTGCGGGGCAAGGTATATCAGCAGTACGACAGCGCTGGTGTCGTGACGAACCAGCAGCATGACTTCAAAGGAAACTTGGAGAAGAGTTCACGTTGTTTGGCGCGTCACTACAAGATGCCGGAGAGCTGGAGCAAGCTCGAGTCACTTCTCAGCCCGGCTCCACTAGAGTTGGCGAATTTGGACGCGGTGTTGGCGTCATTTCTGGAAACCGATCCGGAAATCACGGAGTTTGTAGCCGCAACAACGTACGACGCGTTGAACCGGCCGGTAACCACCACCACACCGGACAACAGCGTCATCCGCCGCGGCTACAACGAAGCCAATCTGCTCGAACACATCGACGTCAATTTGCAGGGCGCGCTCCAGAATGGCGCACCGGTTTGGACGCCTTTCGTCTCGAACATCGACTACGACGCCAAGGGACGGCGGACTTTAATCGTATACGGCAATGGGGCACAGACGGCCTACGCCTACGACCCTCTCACGTTCCGCTTGACGAACATTGCCACGACGCGGCCGGCGAACCTGAACGGCCTTGCCACGAGCCTGTTCAAGGACCCCAAGACTGTGCAGGACCTTCGCTACACCTATGACCCGGCCGGCAACATTACCCAGATCGCCGACGATGCGGTCCTGACGACTTTCAATGGCAACGCGCAAATAGACCCCACCTGCACCTACACGTACGACCCGCTCTACCGTCTGAGCCGGGCGACGGGACGCGAGCTCATTTACCAGTCCGGTTTTCTCTTCAACCCACCGAACGGCAACTATCGCGACTACCCGTTTGCGGGCGCAACGCAGCTCAACAACCCGCAGGCGCTGCGCAACTACACCGAGCTGTACGCCTACGATGCAGTGGGGAACTTCAACACGCTTACCCATCAGGCCGGCAGCGGGGGCACTTGGACCCGCACATATGCCTACAGTGAAGCGAGCCAGCTCGAATCTGGCAAGATGAGCAACCGGCTGACCAGCACGGGTATTGGGTCGACGCCTGAGACCTACAGCACCAACGGCGATGGCTACGACGCCCATGGCAACATGCTGCACATGCCGCATCTGCCGCTGATGCAATGGGACTTTCGCGACCGCTTGAGTGCGACTGCGAAACAGGTCGTCAACACCGGTGCACCGGAGACGACGTACTACGTCTACGACGCGAGCGGCCAGCGCGTGCGCAAGGTGACCGAGCTTGCGAACGGCAGTCCGAAGGACGAGCGCATCTATCTGGGCGGCATCGAAATCTATCGCAGCCACTCCGGTTCCGCTGCCGGCCTGGTCCGGGAAACGCTGCACGTCATGGACGACAGCCAGCGCGTCGCTCTTGTCGAGACGGGCAATGGCATCGACAATGGCACGTCTAAACAGCTGATTCGCTACCAGCTCGGTAACCACCTCGGCTCGGCCAGCTTAGAGCTGGACAATCAGGCGCAAATCATTTCCTACGAGGAGTACACCCCTTATGGCAGCACGTCGTATCAGGCGGTGCGCAGCGAGATCGAGACGCCGAAGCGTTACCGTTACACCGGGAAGGAACGCGAAGAGGAGACAGGGCTGAGCTATCACCTGGCTAGGTACTACGTGCCTTGGATTGCTCGATGGACAGCGTGCGATCCAAAAGGGCTGGTCGATTCTGGAAACCTGTATGTTTACTGCGCCGCCAGCCCGGTGATCCATCAAGACGCGAATGGAAGGGAATCGACTCCATGCCATTCCAACACGTGCCACAGCTCTCCTCAAGAGGCTGTGGACTTGCACAAAATGACGGCTGACATGCCGCCATTGACTGTCGACCAGATTCAACAGATGCAAGACGCCGGAAAGCGGGAGGCCGAAAACAAGGCGCGTGAAGAGGACCTCACGCTTCACTTAGTTGCGAAAGCCGATGCGGCGACCGGAACGGGTACCGTGTGTCAGCATGGTTGCCACGGCTTAACGGCTTTGAAAAACGTCCACGGTAACCCGGACCAACTCAATGCAGATGCGAAGGTGGCTTTGACCGCAATGGCCGCACCATTGATCGTCCTTGGTGCGGGAGAGGCAATCGCTGCGCGTGGTATTGTTGCTGGATTGGTCCTCCCAACAATCGGTGGGACTGCCGGCGGCAAGGTCGCGCAAGGGACGGCTCGGTCCCTCGGCGCTAGTAGTGTGACGGCTGGGTTGGCAGGCTTTGGCGGTGCGCTTTTGGGGGGTGGACTCGCCTCCAACGTTGGAAACTTGGCGCTGAAACTTGGCGCGCCTGAAGCTCTCAACGGAGGGGAGTCTCTGTCGGGACTGAATCGGGTTGGTGTTTGGGTGTCGGGACAAACGACGCGTGCCGCCACCGGTGCGGAAGTGCTTCGGTTCCAGGCGTCTGTGAACCTGCGGCAAGAGATAGGGCTTGTTACCTACGGTAACGAAAGGACGCCCCTGCTGCGGCTCGGTAACGAATCTAGTGTCAACATCGGTGAGTTGGGCGCAGATGTCGCAGCCACATCGCACACACACCCGTCGTCCGGCGCAGCTATCTTCTCTGAAGGTGACGTTGCGTTCTTTAGGCAGCAACCAGCCTTGCCTCTTTCAGCAACGCACAACGTTCTAGGATATAAGTGGCCGAATGCGAACACTGTATTGCGAGGCCTCGGCCTGCAAATTGATCCTAGCGTCGTAGCTACAGAGATCGAGCAACGAGCAGTGATGCAAAGGGATTCTGTCTTTATGTATAAATTCTAATACTTTGGCATAGAATGAGAAAAGTAATGCCCTGCACGTACGCGTCGAGTAAGGGCGCGAGACCTACTGCCGGAGTGCTATTCGTTCCTACGCGACATGATCGAGCGGGCCTTTTGCCTTCTCACCGATGAGACGCATTTGAACCCGAAGCCCTCAAGGCGACCGCGGGGAGAAGCCAGTGAGACTGCAAGGCCAGCACCTCAAAGGCCTGAAAGTTGGGGAGGTAGGGCCGAATGGGCCAAGTTGGGCGGAAGGGTCAGTCAGATGCGAAGTTTCCCATCGCCACGATTTCGGGTTCGGATGCAAGGGGCGGTGGTCCTGGCTGACCCTGACGATGCCTCTCGAGATGTGCGCGTAGGCCCGGTGAGTCTGTTGGGTTGATGCGGCCCACAAAGGCCGAGAAGGGAAGGAGAAATGAAGGCACTGGGGCAGACAGCAAGGGGGCGTGTTGCGGCATTTTTCTGCTGCGGGGTCACGATGTTCCTTGGCATCGGGGGAGCCTTCGCGCAAAGCCCAGGGCTCGCTAGTAAGGCAGTTGATGACGTCGCGGAGGCCGGTTGGGGACGTAGGGCCGAGTGGGCCGAGTTGAGCCGAGGGGTCGGTCGGATGCGAAGGTTTCGATCGTCCCCATTTTGGGTTTGGATGCAGAAGGGCGAGGTGGTCTTGGCGGATGCGGCGCTGGGACGACGAGAGGTTAGGATTCGAGATCTTTGGACGCTGTTGAGGCACACGTTCGAAACAATGCAGCCTTGGGCAGCGCAGTAGTGCTGAGGTGACTCGATGACAAGACGAAATCAAAGCAAGCCCACACGATCCAAGTCACAGCAAGCGGCCTCGAGCCAGGCGAGCAGGAACGTATTAACGCGGTCCGCAGCATCGTCCAGCCAACCGCCATCACCACCGAGTCTTGACATACGAATCAAGACCCTAAACGCGGTTCTGGCCGATACGAAGCAGCGCCAGGCAATCACTTTCGCGTTGCAAGCCGCGAAGGGCGATATGCCGACCGCCCTGGCAAGCCTGTCTAGCAAGCTCCCGGTAACATCCCTGCAGAAGGTCACCTTGGCAAACTCCTTGGC
Organism: uncultured Binatia bacterium (SeqCode); assembly: GCA_964611965.1. Lineage (GTDB taxonomy): Bacteria > Desulfobacterota > Binatia > HRBIN30 > HRBIN30 > CAZTDK01. The sequence goes on from CAZTDK010000508.1 coordinate 5,136, forward strand.
GAACTTGTCAGGTGACAACGTTCCACTCGTCAA
>CAZTDK010000509.1:0-5157 GCA_964611965.1 uncultured Binatia bacterium (SeqCode)
TGGAATGGGCTCGGCCGAGTTGGTGAGCCTCTCTGGTGAACTCGCAGAGTGGCTTGGACGCGACCTGTCTCCAGATGTGGCATATCAGTGCCCCACTATCGAGACTCTTGCCAGTCACTTGGCAGACTCAGCTGATGTGGCGCCGTCAGCCACCACGGTTGGCGAGGATCGCCAGGCACGACCTGAACCGATCGCTATCATCGGTATCGGTTGTCGATTCCCCGGCGCCAACACTCCGCACGCTTTCTGGCGGGTGCTGCGCGACGGAGTCGATGCCATTAGCGAAGTTCCGGCGGACCGATTCGACCTTGAAGTGTTTTTCGATCCAAACCCGGCGATGCCGGGCAAGATCAACACTCGGTGGGGCGGTTTCCTCGATCAGGTGGATCAGTTCGATCCGCGTTTCTTTGGTATCTCGCCGCGGGAGGCGGCGCGCATGGATCCCCAGCAGCGCCTTCTTCTGGAGCTCACGTGGGAGGCGTTGGAAGATGGTGGACAGGTACGGGAGCGCCTCGCCGGCACCCAGACTGGTGTGTTTGTCGGCATTTCGAACAACGACTACGGTCGCAGGCAGTTGCGTGATCTCTGTGGAATCGACGCCTATGCGGGCACCGGCAATGCATTGAGCATTGCAGCCAACCGGATCTCCTACGTGTTTGATTTCCGGGGGCCGAGTATGGCAATCGACACTGCCTGTTCCTCCTCGCTCGTGGCTGTACACTTGGCATGTTGCAGCCTGCGAGCCGGAGAGTCGACGCTGGCTCTGGCCGGCGGCGTGAATTTGATCCTCTCGCCGGCGGTGACGATCAGTTTCACCAAAGCGGGGGCAATGGCTCCGGACGGGCGCTGCAAGACCTTTGACGCCCGAGCCAACGGCTACGTTCGTAGTGAAGGTGCGGGGCTCGTCGTGCTGAAGCTCCTTTCGAGAGCGTTGGCCGACGGTGATCCGATCTATGCCGTCATTCGCGGCAGCGCCGTAAATCAGGACGGACGCAGCAACGGACTCATGGCGCCGAATCCGCTGGCCCAACAGGCGGTCCTACGAGAAGCCTACCGGCGAGCCGCAGTCTCGCCGGGTGATGTTCAATACGTCGAGGCACACGGCACCGGCACCTTCTTAGGCGATCCGATCGAAGCGAAAGCCCTGGGGGCAGTACTTGCCCTGGACCGTCTTCCCGGTCGCCCCTGCGCCCTCGGCTCCGTCAAGACGAACATCGGCCACCCGGAGGCCGCGGCCGGCATCGCTGGTTTGATCAAGGTGGCGCTCGCGCTCAAACATCATGAGATCCCACCGAGCCTGCACTTTCAGGAGCCCAACCCGCTCATTCCTTTCGACGACCTCCGACTCCGCGTGCAAACAACGTTGGGGCCATGGCCCGCAGCGTCGGGCCCGGCATTGGCCGGGGTGAGCTCATTCGGCTTTGGGGGAACCAATGCCCATGTGGTTCTAGAAACAGCTCCCCGTTTGACTGCGGAGATGCATGCTGAACGCGGCGCGGAAAATCGCGAGATGTTTGGCCAGCCCCAATCGGCGTACCTGCTCCCACTGTCGGCGCACAGCTCGCAAGCCCTGGAGTCACTGGCTCGGGCATACCGCGAGTTTCTGACCATCCCGGAGCCCACGGTGTCGCTGCACGACCTCGGTTACACGGCCAGTGTGCGGCGCAGTCACCATGACTACCGTCTCGCCGTGACCGGCAATTCGCCGGCGCAACTGGCCGAGGGTTTGGGTGCTTTCTTGCGAGGCGAGGTTCGTTCCGGTCTATCTGCCGGCCGCAAGCTTTCAGGTCGCCCGCGCAAGCTGGTGTTTGTTTTTCCGGGACAGGGGTCTCAATGGCTGGGCATGGGCCGAACACTCTTGGAGCAGGAGGTTGTATTTCGGGAGGTTGTGGAACGCTGTGACCGGGTGATGCGGCCGTATGGAGACTGGTCATTACTCGCAGAGCTCGCTGCCACCGATACGGCACAGTCCTGGTTGAACGAAATCGATATCATTCAGCCCGCGCTCTTTGCGATGCAGGTGGCCTTGGCCGCCCTGTGGCGCTCCTGGGGCATCGAGCCCCAAGCCGTGGTAGGCCACAGCATGGGCGAGGTAGCGGCCGCTCATGTTGCCGGCGCACTGAGCCTCGAAGATGCCGTACGAGTCATTTGCCATCGTAGCCGCTTGATCAAGCCCGCCATTGGGCGAGGGGCGATGGCTGCTGTGGAGCTCTCGCTCGAGGAGGCTCGCCGCGTGCTGGTCGGCTACGAAGATCGTGTGTCCATCGCGGCCAGCAATAGCCCCACCTCGACGGTCTGGTCAGGTGATCCGAAAACGCTGGATGCACTCCTGAATCAATTGCGGAGTCAAGACATCTTCTGTCGAATAGTGAAAGTCGACTTTGCCTCGCACAGCCCCCAGATGGATCCGTTGCGGTCCGACTTGTTGCTGGCGTTGGAAGGGCTCAAGCCTCGATCGGCATCCGTGCCCATCTACTCGAGCGTGATCGGCAGGGTCAGCAACGGGCTGGAGTTGGAGGCCCTCTATTGGGGGAGGAACCTCAGAGAGCCGGTGCTCTTTTCGACCGCGGTTCAGCGGTTGCTGGAAGATGGGCATAACATCTTCCTGGAAATCAGCCCGCACCCCATTCTTCTCAGCGCAATTCAGCAAGGGCTTCATCACAGCGGCCAAGAAGGTGCCGTGCTCCCTTCCGTACGGCGTGAGGAAGACGAACACACGGTACTACTGGGAACGCTCGGGGCGCTTTACGCACTGGGGTACCCGGTGGATTGGCGCCGGATCTATCCGGCCGGAGGACGCTGCGTTCGACTCCCGTTCTACCCGTGGCAGCGACAACGTTGTTGGCTGGCAACCGCAGCAGAGGGATCTGCGGCCGGCGCTCCTTCAGCGGGTCAGCTCCCCCATGGGTCGGCGGGCCCGCTCCCCGATGGGTCGCTGCGGGTTGCCGAGGCCGGCAAGTGGCTGGGCGACGATTCACAGCGCGCAATTGAGGGGAATCTGGGCGACTGTCTCTACGAGCTCCAGTGGCAACTCAAGGAGCGTCGGGCGGTACAACGAGTCGCGGAACCTACCGTGTCAGCGGACCCGCAAACCTGGCTGATCTTTACCGACAGTACTGGTGTCGGAGAAGCGCTGGCAGCACGGCTCAATGCACAGGGAGCAAAGGGCATCCTGGTCGCTCGGGGCGAGTCGTACGAGGACACGGACGGTGAGCATTTCCGTATCCGTCCAGACCGACCTGAAGACTTGCGACAACTGTTCGCGGCTCTGGTATCTGATCAGACTCTCTGCCGTGGGATTGTTCATCTGTGGAGTCTCGATATTCCTCCTTCGCGGGAGACCACCGTGGCCTCCGTCGAGGCAGTTCAGGCTCTGGGCTGCGGCAGTGTCCTCACGATGATCCAGGAGGTGGCTCAGGCACAATCGCATGACCTCCCTAGCTTATGGCTGGTCACGCGTGGAGCTCAAGCGGCAGGAGAACCCTCGCCTCTGGCCGTATCTCAGGCACCGCTGTGGGGATTGGGCCGCGTTATTGCTCAGGAGCAACCGACGCTCTGGGGAGGACTGGTAGATCTGGACCCCAGCGCAGCGCTCCCTGACGTCGCTGCTCGTCAGTTGTGCGAGGAAATCTCCAGTTCCGACGGAGAGGATCAGCTCGCGTTTCGTCAAGGGCGGCGATCTGTGGCGCGTCTGATGCGCAAGCGCGCATCTGCCAGCCAGGGACCTGCCCTCCGGTTGCGGCCTGATGGCAGCTATCTGATCGCTGGAGGGCTGGGAGACCTGGGCCTTTTGGTCGCCCGTTGGATGGTAGGGCAAGGGGCTCGGCGGTTGATCCTCTTAGGACGCACGCCGCTCTCTCCACGTCGGGGCTGGAGATCGGCAGATGCAGCAAGTCCCGTTGGGAAGCAGATCACCGCCATTCGGGAGCTAGAAGCCTTGGGAGCATCCGTGCATCTTGGCTCGGTTGACGTGGCGGACGAAGGGCAGCTGCGCGCGTTCCTTGATGAGTTTCGCGCCGAGGGCTGGCCGCCGATCCGTGGTGTCGTGCACGCGGCGGGAGTGCTGCACGACGGACTCCTGTCGCAGCTTGATGCCACCGCACTCAATTCAGTATTGCGGCCGAAGGTCGTGGGGAGTTGGCTGCTGCATTGCCTGCTCGCAGAGGCTCCCTTGGACTTCTTCGTCCTTTTCTCATCCGCGGGCTCCCTCCTGGGCCAGCCTGGTCAGGGAAACTATGCGGCGGCCAACGCCTTTCTGGATGCGCTGGCGCATCACCGCAAAGCTCAAGGTCAGCCGGCCCTGAGCATCAACTGGGGAGCGTGGGCCGAACTGGGCTTTGCGGGTACGACTGGTGGGAGGCGCCTCGCCAAGCACCTCGCGCTCCACGGAATTCGGAGCCTAGCACCGGAGCTCGCGCTGCAAGTTCTGGAGCGGCTGCTGCGGCTCGGTGCCACCCAGGTCGCCGTCGTCCCCGTCGACTGGGCACAGTATCGCCAGTTCCATCCAGCAAGCAGTGAGTCACCGCTGCTCTCTGAACTTGCGCGTACGGAAGCCAACGGCCCCCTGCAAGCGGGGTATCCTGGAGAAAAGAGGGAAAGCCTGCTTGCTGCGAAACCAAAGGAGCGCCCGCCGCTGGTGCAAACCTACCTGAGCGAGCAAGTCGCTCGCGTACTCGGGCTTTCGGCATCCGAGGTCGACCTCCAGCAACCCCTGAGCAATCTGGGACTGGATTCCTTGATGGCTGTCGAATTGAAGAACCGGATAGCGGTCGATCTGGGCGTGAACGTGCCGATGGTGAAATTTCTCCAGGGCTTTAGCGTCGCCGAGTCTGCCACGCAGATCCTGGAGCAACTCACGGCGGAGGCGGCGGTCCCATTGCTGCCCGTTGCCGTGACTAGCGAACCCGTGCTGGAAGACCTTGATGAGCTTTCCGATGAGCAAGTGCATGCATTGCTCACCGATATGTTGGCGGTAGAAGAAGCGAATGAATGAACACCTCATCCCAGAGAGTTGCCGACCTCTCACCGGCAGAGAAGCGTTCCCTCCTGGCAAGACTGCTGCGCAAGAGGGCGAGCGGGGCGCCGGCGAACTCTCCGCTCTCCTACAATCAACAGGGGATATGGTTCCTGCATCAGCTCGCTCCGGAGAGCATGGTG
>CAZTDK010000510.1:0-5142 GCA_964611965.1 uncultured Binatia bacterium (SeqCode)
ACGGCCGATGGTGTCGCAGTGCTGCTTGAGTACCGCCAGCTTGTGCTCGAGCTCAAGGGCGACGTTGTTCGGGCAGTTCCAGATGCTGGCGTGTTCGGCGACGACACGCAGCAGGCGCTTTTCGCCGGCGCCGCCGATGAGGATCGGCGGGTGCGGTTGCTGCACCGGCTTCGGATTGTTCGCCGCGTCTTCGACCGCGTAGTATTTTCCCTGGAAGCTGGCGCGCGGCTGGGTAAACAGCAGCTTGATGACGACCAGCGCTTCCTCGAGTTGCTCGACGCGCACCCGTGCCGAGGGGAACGAGTAGCCGTAGGCGCGATACTCCTCGTCCATCCAGCCCGAGCCGAGGCCGAGCAGCAGCCTGCCGTTGCTGACGTTGTCGAGGCTGGAGGCCATTTTCGCGAGCAATGCGGGGTTGCGGTACGAGTTGCAGAGCACGAGCGTGCCGATGCCGATGCGCTCGGTGAGCGCGGCGGTCGCCGACATCAGGGTCCACGCTTCGAGGTGATCGAGGTCGGGCATCCCGCGGCTCCACATGTGATCAACGAACCAGATCGAGTGGTAGCCGAGCCGATCCGCCAACTGGGCGCGTTCCTTGATGACGCTGAAAGGTACGCCGACTTGCGGGGCGAACAGCCCGAACTTGACGCGGCTCATGAACGCCGTATCACTTTCCGCATGGTTGCAAGCGGGGCGACGCCGGCGCCCTGACTATCCCCAAAAGCATCCCCAGCGATCATGATCGATCTCCTTCAAACAGGCGTCGAGACTGCCGACGAAAGGTGCGTCCCCGTTCTCATACGGTACCCAACGACCGTTGGCGCGCTTCCAATAAAGATGAAGCTTTTCTCCCTTCGCACGGAGCCGCGCCACTGGCAAGGCGACCTCACGTCCATTCCACTCGCTGGTGTAGCGGTGCACAATCGTGAAGCCCAGCGGTGCCGAGTTGCGGACATCGATACGGCCGTGACCTTGCAACCGAGGCTCCAAGGCGCGCCGGATATAGGCTTCCGTGAAGCTCATCATGTCGTCGTCGCGAGAGTTTCTCACCACCCGAGACTTCTCCATCTTCCCATCCCCACATCTGGCGCCGAGTACTCTTCTCGGTCTTGAGGGTTGATTCCGTCGCGTTGGAGTGCGGCGGGCGCAGCCGTCAGCGCTGGTATCGTACTGAAGAACTTTTCGCTTGTCATCATGCCCGCACACCGCCGTCGAAGCCGGCGGGGTGGAGTCCCGGGGCCGGTGCGCCGCAGTTGCGGCTGCTGCCAGAGTTGCCGGCGGGCTCACGGCAAGCTCGCCCCGAGACGTGTCCGTACCACCGCAGTGAAGCGTGTCTGCGCACGGAGTGTATGGTCCTTGCGTCCGCTCTGCTCACGCGCCCTCCCGGCCACGTGTCTGCACCGCGTCCGGTGTTAGAATCGCCAGGCCGTCGTTGTCAATGCGGGGATTCCCGTATGGCGCTCCGCTGGCCGCCGTTCGTAGAAGGAAGGTTCGCTTCATGAGAATTGATTCGCACGCGCACCAGCACGGCTCTTCAGCGGCCGGAGCGCAAGAAAAGCGAGACGACTGTGGAAGCGGGGCCCGTACCGATTGACAATTGGATTCAGCTCTAGATCTATGGAAGTATCACTGGTGAGAGAGAGGGTATGAAGAAACGTGTTGCAGTAGTCGGGGCCACGGGGATCGCCGGACAACAATGTCTGGTGGCACTCGATCGCCATCCATGGTTCGATGTGGTAATGCTGGCGGCGTCGGAGCGCTCCGCTGGGAAGTCCTATGCCGCGGCGATTCGTGACGCCACGAGCGGCGCGCGACGCTGGTGGTGTGTTGAGGAGCCCCCGGCGAACGTCTTGAATATTCCGGTCGAGCATGCCGAGCAGGTAAACCTTGCGGGCATCGATGTGGTGTTCAGTGCCGTCGAGTCGGATGCCGCGCGGCAGCTGGAGCCGCGCTATGCGAAGACGACCGCGGTGATCAGCACCGCCTCGGCGTTCCGTTACGAAGCCGACGTCCCGATCATGGTGCCGGGTGTGAACCTGACGCACGCCGCGCAGATCGACGCGCAACGACGCGGTCGCGGCTGGCATGGGTTCATCGCGCCGCTACCCAACTGCACGACCATGGGGCTGGTGATCACGCTCAAGCCGCTGCTCGATCGATTCGGTATCGAGCGGGTTTTGATGACCTCAATGCAAGGGATCTCGGGAGCCGGCCGTTCGCCCGGGGTCGCGGCGCTGGACATTCTGGACAACATCATCCCGTACATTCCCGGTGAAGAGGAGAAGGTGGCGAAGGAGACCGGCAAGATTCTGGGGACGCTCGGCGAGGGGGGCATCCAAGCGGCGCGGTTTCCAGTCAGTGCGACATGCACCCGGGCCGCGGTGATCGAAGGGCACACCGAAGCGGTGTCGGTGTCGACGACGACGGCGTGTACCCCTGAAGATGTCGCAGCAGCGCTGCGCGAATACGCAGGCGACCTCGGCCGGCTCGCGTTGCCGTCGGCACCACAGCGACTGATTACCGTCCACGACGATCCCTACCGGCCGCAGCCGCGACTGGATCGCGACGCTGACGGCGGCATGACGACCAGCGTGGGCCGTATCCGCAAGGACGAGGCGTTGGCGAACGGCGTCAAATACTTGCTGGTCTCACACAATACCAAAATGGGTGCGGCCAAGGGTGCGGTGTTGACGGCGGAATACCTGACGACCGCGGGGTACTTCTAAGGCTCCCAAAACGCCGATGCGACGACAGACGACAGACGACAGACAACAAATCCTATGCGGGGAAGTGTCTCAGTCTGTCGTCTGTGATCGGTTGTCTGTCGTCTGGCCGTGTTTGAGGGCCACGCCATGATGGCCAATGCGGAGCTGTGCAGCGACCGGGTGCGCTTGCGCGATTTCCGTCCCGACGACCTCGACGACGTCTTTCAATACGCCTCCGACCCACTGGTGACGCGATACGCGGGGTGGGTGCCACACCGCACGCCGTACGACAGCATGGCGTATATTCAGCGCTGCCTTGCCGATGACTGGGGACCAATCACCTTCGCCGTGGAGTATTTGTCCGAAGGACGGGTGATCGGTGTCGTCGATATCCGTATCCTCAGCCGCTTTTGGGGGGTCGGCGAAATCGGCTACACGCTTGCCCGCCATTACTGGGGACAGGGGTTCAACGTGGAGGCCGGAACGCTGCTGCTCGAGTACGGCTTCAAACATCTCGGCCTGCGTCGCATTCAAGCGGTGTGCGATACCGCGAACCGGCGGTCCTACCGGACAATGGAGAAGCTGGGCATGGTCCGCGAACGCTTCGTTGCTGGCAGCCGTACAGCGAAGAACGCTGCTTACACCGACCGTCTCGTCTACTCGATCTTCTGGCGGGAATGGCAGCGACGCGGGCGCCGGGAGAATGAGCACGCGAGCGTCTGAGAGCTACCCCAAGCCCTTCCTAAACACCTGCCCCGCGCGTGCTGCGACAGACCGCACGTACCGGGCAGCGCGGACACTGCGGCGCACGCGGGCGGCAGATGGTGGCGCCGAGGTCCATGATGGCCTGGTTGAAGCGATCGGCTCGCCCGGCGGGTGTAACCAACTCCGCGAGCTCCCATAAGCGGCGGTGCAGCCGCGCCTTGGTGCCGCGTTCCCGTATGCCGAACACCCGCCGGAGCACGCGCGCCGCGTTGGTATCAAGGATTGCGGCGTCCTTGCCGAAGGCGATGCTGAGAACCGCACCGGCGGTGTAGCGGCCGATACCGGGCAAACGTCGCATCTGCGCCGCGTCATCGGGCAGCTTGCCGCCATGCTCTGACGCGACCTGGCGCGCCGTGCGATGCAGGTTGCGCGCGCGGGCGTAATAGCCGAGACCTTCCCAGGCCTCACGGACTTGCGGTTCGGATGACGCCGCCAACGTTTCGATCGTGGGATAGCGCCGCAAGAATGGCTCATAGTAATCGATCACCCGTTCGACCTGTGTTTGCTGCAGCATGATTTCGGAGACCAGAATGCGATAGGGATCGCGCGTGTGGCGCCACGGCAAGTCGCGAGCGTGGCGTCCATACCAGCGAAGGAGGCGCTGCTGAAGCTGGCGGACGCGTTCAGGATCGAGACGGCGCATGGTCTGCTCTTCTAGCAGCCTGTCGGACGTGGGGAAATCTGGGCGACGGGGACACGGCGCGCCGCGAGGTTTGGGGGGGCGCAAGCTCCCATAGCACACCGCATTGTCAACCCCGAACGACCAACGGGAGTGGTCCATTGAAAGCGGTGATGGCTGCAGGCCCCATAGTTGTCATCGCGCGGGCACTATGGTAGCGGAAGCGGCACGTTCAATGGTTTGCGTTCACGAGTCCTCCTGAATATTTGATTGCCCGCATGCCGGAACGATTACGCCGGCTCACCCGAGCAGTCATCGGCGAGCCCAAAAATCCCCTTGATCCGCAAGTCTTCCACCAGGTCTCACTCGTGGCGTTCCTGGCCTGGGTCGGGCTGGGTGCCGACGGTCTGAGCTCGGCCTGCTACGGGCCGGAAGAAGCGTTTCTGGCGCTAGGCGCCGACCGTTTCCTGGCTCCCTTCCTGGTTTTGGCCACGGCGGTCACGGTATTCGTGATCTCCGCCAGCTACTCGCAGATCATCGAGCTCTTCCCCACCGGCGGCGGCGGGTATCTGGTCGCAAGCAAGCTGCTTGGACCGCGTGCCGGCTTGGTTTCCGGCAGTGCTCTCGTGGTCGACTACGTGCTGACCATCGCGATCTCCATCGCCAGCGGCGCCGACGCGATCTTCAGCTTTCTGCCATTGGAGTTCCAGCACGTGAAGCTGGCGACTGAAGCGGCGGGGATCGGCCTGTTGATCGTCCTCAATCTCCGCGGCGTCAAGGAATCCGTCACGTTGCTGGTTCCGGTGTTCCTGGGTTTCGTAGTCACCCATGTGTTCATCGTGCTGTACGGCGTGTGGGTGAGCCTCGGGACGGTGCCGACAATCATCGCGCATACCGGCGCGGAAACCATGCAGGGGATGCGCGACCAGGGGATCTGGGTCATGCTCGGCTTGTTGCTCCATGCGTACAGCATGGGTGCTGGCACCTACACCGGCATCGAGGCGGTGAGCAACGGGCTGCCGATCTTGCGAGAGCCGCGCGTACAGACCGGCA
>CAZTDK010000511.1:0-5132 GCA_964611965.1 uncultured Binatia bacterium (SeqCode)
CCGCGCCTCCGGCTCATCAGCCGCCCACGCGGCATACAGCGCCGCGCCGAAGGCTTCGAGCGCGCGAAAGACATTCAATCCTTCCAGGATTTCAGCACGGGCGTCCGGCATGGGTTCCTCCCTCCAGCTCTGCGGTGCGTCTGTGCTGTTTGCATATGCCAGGGGGTGCCCGCGCGCAACACGCGACCGCTTGCTCGCCGAAGCTCGTCATGGAGCCAGCGTGGCCTCACGCTGTCCTTTGTTGCCGTGCGAACGGCTGATGCGGGCTGGGGGCAGCCCGGCTCCAGTTCAACACCACTTGCTCGGTGCCGGCGCAAAGCGCATTGTACCGCCTGGTCAGTATTTGAAGGAGGATGCCGTGGCCATGCGTGTCTGCGGCGCGCGGCGGCCTGTCCTTCTGGTGGATCGTGCTGCTGGCGGAGGAGGAGTCGCCGCTGATCTACAAGTATCTCGAGGAATCCACCGGCGACATCGAGCCGCTCTACCTGCGCATCCATCGCAAGCATTTCGAGGAAGAAGCACGGCATGCGACGTTTGCGTACACCGCGATGGCTTATTTGGCCGACCACATGGGCGGCCTCGAGCGCTCCCTCCACCGCCGCAGTGACGTCATCCGCTGCCAACTCATGCAGTGGAGCTTCATGGTCCAGGCCTTTGCCCGGCAGCGGCGCGAGATGCGTACCGCGCCGGCGCATCCGTGGATCGACACCGTGACGCGCGCCATGGCGAAAGTGCAACGCCTGCCGCTCAGCCATCTGTTCCGCGTCTGCTTTCGCGAGCCGACGCTCGTCGGGCCGTTTTTCAACTACCGCTTTCACCAGAACATGGTGGAAATGGCGCACACACGCCGTCTGTGGTCGTGCCCACTGCCGGCGGTAACGGCGCGCGCCGACTCGCCGGTGCATGCGCTGAGCTGAGGGGCCTGCGGCCGGCGTCCTTTCTATGGTCCGCTCCTCGTTGAGTCGCTGCGAAATTCCAAGCTCGAGGGGGCATCGTTTGTGGCCTTACGCACGCGCCCGCTCGACGACGGCACGGCACGAAGGTATGCTGCGCCCGATGCGGCGGTGTGAGGAAGGGCGCGCGTTGCGGCCGCGTTGGGCCGGTCAATGGATCTAACCCATCTCCTGGGACCGATCCTGCCGTCGCTTGGTTTTGGCGGCGCCGCCGGCCTGGTGGTCGGGTACACGGCGAAGAAGCTCACCAAGCTGCTCGCACTGTTGCTGGGCTGCGCGTTCATCCTCCTGCAATTTGCGGCCTACGAGGGGTTCATCACGGTGCACTGGGACGCCGTACAAGGCACCGCGGCACACGTGTGGGCCGACCCGCACGGGATCACGCTGGCCGATCGGCTGTGGGAGATCGTCACCGCAAATCTGCCGTTCGGCAGCGGCTTCGTCGCCGGCTTCGCGATCGGGCTGAAGGTCGGCTGAGCCCCTGGCGCACGACGGTCGTTGGAATACCGGACGGCCGGGTCCTTCCACACCCGCCGCCGGCTGTGCTCTATTCTGCAGTCATGCACGGACAACGCAGGCGGCTCGAAGGTCCCCGCATCGTCGCCTACGCCACACTCGCATTGACCGCGCTGACGGCAATCACGTTGGAAATCCACGGCACCGAGGAGCCGGGGATCCGCATGATGATCCGTCTCACCGCGCGCACCTCCGTCGTGCTCTTCACCGCCGCGTTTGCGGCGTCGTCCGTCGCGCGCGTGTGCCCACGGCCGCTCACGAGATGGATGCTGCGCAACCGCCGCTACCTCGGCTTGTCGTTCGCCGTCTCACACGCCGTGCACTTGTTGTTCATCATCTATGCCGCCGCTGTCGCCGGCTTCTTGGAGATCAACACCGTGACGCTGGTCGGCGGCGGGCTTGCCTACATGTTCATCGCCGCGATGGCCGCCACCTCGTTCGACGGCGCGGTGACGTGGTTGGGTCGCCAGCGCTGGCAACGGCTGCACACCATCGGCGTCTACTACATCTGGTTCATCTTCCTGCAAAGCTATGTCCCGCGCGCCCTGGAATCGGCGGCGTACATCCCCGTGGCACTGCTGCTGGTTGGGGCGCTGGTGCTGCGTCTTGCCGCCGCGAGGTTGGGCGCGCGACGCGCAACGGCGGGAGCGGTGGCGCACTAGGCCTGCGGCCGGCGTCTCTTCTATAGCCAGCCCCCCCTTCGGGGAGCCTCAGGACAGGATTGGTCGCTAGGGACTGCCACGTCCGACAGGCTGCTAGGCGGTCCAATTTACGATCGCGTCGCGTCGCTCGCCTTGCCAACCGCGCAGAACCGAACCCAAACAGGAAGAAATGGAAAACCGAGAATGGACAACCGGGAATTGAGAACCGGCAGATGGAACATCAGGCCAATTGGCCCGTTCTCCATTCTCAGTTTCCCGTTCCCGGTTTTCCATTTTCTGCTCACCACCGCCCGCGGACCCTACCCCTTGCCCCGCACCGCCGGGATCACCTCCTCGGCGAATCCCTGAATCTCGTCGAGGAAGAACGGCGCGAAGGTCATGAAGATGAAATGCGTGATCCCGGCCTTGGTGTAGCGCGCGATGGTCTCGAGGCATTCCTGCTGATCGCCGATCATGATGCGCTGGCGCGCCACGTCGGGGGTCGTCTGTCCCATCTGCGCGATGAGGTTGCACACGAACTCCTCGCGCGGCGGCGCGGCCTTGTAACAGAGCGGCATCATCACCGTTTTCTCGATGGTTTCCGGGTCGCGCCCGACGCTTGCGCAATGCCGCTCGATGACATCGATCAACTCGCGCATGTGCTCGGCGCTGCCGGTCGAGTTCCACATGTCGGCATGCTTGGCGACGATCTTGAGCAACACCTGCTTGCCTGAGCCGCCGATCATGATCGGCACACGCGCCTGCAGCGGCTTCGGGTTACACATCGCGTCGGTGACGGTGTAGTGCTTGCCATGCACCGTGGTCTTCGGCTGCGTGAACATGCCGCGGAGGATCTGGCAGGCCTCGTCGAGGGCGGCGAGACGGCCGGGGACGGTCTTGAAGTCGATTCCGAAGCTGTTGTGCTCGAGCTCGAACCAGCCGGCGCCGATACCGAGGTTGAGACGGCCGCCGGTGATGTGATCGAGTGTCGCCGCCATCTTCGCGGTGATGCACGGATGCCGGTAGGTGTTGCCGTTTACGAGGTGGCCGATGCGGGCCCGCGTGGTGGCTTGGCCCAGCGCGCTCAGGGTCGTCCACCCTTCGAAGCACGGCCCCTCGGGATCCACGAAGATCGCGTAGAAGTGGTCGAAGTTCCATAACGAGTCGTAGCCCCAGGCATCGGCCTTCTGCCACAAGCCAAGCATGTCCTTCCATTCGAGGCTCTGCTGTCCGGTCTGAACTCCGAAACGAATCGGGTACGCTGGCATGTAATCGCCCTCCATCAAAAAGAGAGACAACAGACAATAGACGCCCAGACAACAGACTTCGTTGAGTCAGTTGTCTGGGCGTCTGTCATCTGTTGTCCTCAGTTGGGAACGGTGTTGTCCTCCTGCGCCCAGACCGCGCACTTATCCGGATCGTCGGGCAGCGTGTAGCCGATTTGGCGGGCCGCTTTGAAGAGCGTGCACATGACGTGGTCGCCGATCGCGGGACTGACGTTGAACAGCGCGTTGTCGTTGCTCGGCGCCGACGCCGCGATTTGCGGGTAGCCTTCCTGCGGCGCGATCAAGTAGCCGAGTTGGTCGTTGGCGAGCCCGAAAATGAAGTGACGCGCGGCGGGCACCGCACCCTCCAAGGCGAACTGCACCGCCGGATACGATTCGCCGGGCACAGCGGCAAAGAACAGATCGCCGATCTGGAAAGTGGAGACGACCGTGCCGATGACGCCGTTGTCGAGCCACGGCGGCTGACTGCTGCGCGAGATCGCCGTGGTCAGCAGGAGCAAGTCGAGGAAGTGGTTGTTGTACTGGTCACGCAAGAAGAGCTGCGTGCCCTTGATGTCGTTCCCACTCTGCGGCGTGAGGTGATCGAGCGCCGACAACACTTTGGCCGTCACCTCGCTGGAGTAGGCATTGAGCTTATCGGCGTTGTCGCCATCGGGGCGGTTGGGCTGCGTGCGGCCGACGTCGGCCACCATGACGACGGCGGTGTCGATGCCGAGCGCCTGCTCGACTTGCGTTGCCGTGACGCCCGGCCAATCCGATGAAACGAGCAGGTTGTCGGCGCCCAGCACGTCCGCGTGCGCCGAGTAGTTGATCAGCACGGTTTGGAGATGCGTCGCATCGGCCGGATCAGCCGCCACGAGTACGCGCAGCTCGCCGTCCACTTGATCCATGGGCGGACCAAACTGGCTATTGATCAGCTCGGTCGCATCGATGGTACCGGTCAGCAGCTGCGCCGGTTGCAGGGCCGCGAATGCGTCGGTGATCGCGCCGACTGTTTGGTCCTTGATGAACTGCAGGTAGGCATTCGGCAGGCCACCAAAGACCCCACTGGTGTCTGGCCCGGAGTGGCTGTGATCCGAGCCGACGACGACGTGGTCGTGGGTGATGCGACCCTGCGTCGCTTGCTCGACCGCGATGGCGATGTCGTGATGCCCCCAAGGCCCTTTCTTGTACGACGCGAAGGCGCCTTGCGTTTCGTTCTCGGCAAACGCGACGGTGTCGGTGCCGTTGGAGATCACCCACGCGCGCACGTGAATGGGCGCCAATATCCCCTGCGAGAGCCGGCTGGGTCCAAAGCCGAAGCCGCCGAGGTAGACGTTGCCGTTGCGGCTGTGGCCGGTATTCTCCAGGTCCGGCGAGATGTCCCGCTTCGCCGCGCCGACCAGGAAGCCACCGGTCGGAATCGGCGTCCACGTCGGCCCGCTCGTCGCAGTAAGGGACGGCGTCGTCGTTGCGGTCGGCATGCTCGTCGGGGTCGCTGTGGCCTGCGGCGGGCACCCGGACAACGCGTTCGCCACCGCGACGAGAATCTCGTCGATGGTGATCGCGCTGTCATGGTTGGTGTCGCCGGCGACGCACCCCGAGACGTTTGCGTTGTCGAGCGCGATATTCACCATGGTGATGATTTCACCGACGGTGACCTGATTCGATCCGTCGCAGTCGCCGGTGCACGATTGCGCACGCGCCGCGGCCGCGCTGAACGTCGCGGCAACGCACACTCCAAGAATCCAGAAAGC
>CAZTDK010000512.1:0-5130 GCA_964611965.1 uncultured Binatia bacterium (SeqCode)
CAGGGGGCATCCGGCGTTCGCGCGATGAATCGCTGGAACCCGCGCGTCAACACGTTGCTGGGCGCTTAAGTGCACCTCGGCAGATCGACGCTGAAGACGCATCCCTCGCCAGGAAGATCGCGCACGTCGATCGTGCCCCCGTTTGTCTCGACGGCCTGCCGGCTGATCGCCAGCCCGAAGCCGAGCCCGCTGCGGTCCGTGCCTCGCTGTTCGAACATTCCAAACAGGGTGTCGACCGTGCCGATTGGCAGACCGCCACACTGGTCTTCGATCTCGATCCGTATGCGACTGGCGGTCGCGACGATTCGCAGCGACACGTGGCTATGAGGGCGAGTAAACTTGAGGGCATTCTGAAGCAGATTCGTCACGGCCGAAACGAGGAGGTGTCGGTCCACGTAAATTGTCAGGCCGGCCGCGACGGGTCCGACCGTGAAGTGCAGGCCACGGCGCTGCGCTTCGGCTGCGGCGGGGCTCGCCAGCTCCTTGACGAGCGCCGCCACCGACACGTCGGTCCGTTTGGTAGCACTGGCATTCAGCCGCACCTCTGCAAGCGAGCGCGCGATGATCTCCCCCATCCGATCCAGGCTTTGAGCGAGCATGGCACCCGTGCTCCCACTTGCGCCAACTGTTCCCGTCTTTATGGCATCGAACGCGTGCATCGCTACATTGAGCGCGTTCCGCAGCTCGTGCGCCAGAAATCCAAGGTGTTTGACTTTTGCATCGGAGGCGGTCTGCTCACGTTGACGCCCGAACTCGGATACGGCAGAGGCAATGGCGTCATCCAGGCACCCGTTCAAGGTCTTGAACTCACCGCTGCTGATGGAGACGTTTTCTTCGACGGCAATTTCGGTGATCGCTTGGCAGAGCCCGCCGTAGTCGTGGACGACCTGCTCCACCGAGAACCCCATCCGCAGCAGCTCATCGCCATGTTTGGCAGCGTCCGTCCCAATCTCCGCGCTGCGCGGTTCAGGGGGAGACTGCAGCATGCCAACGAGCTGGGTCAAGAACAACGGTATCCCTTTGGTCAGCTCAACCTCGGTTGCTGGTGGCGTGGATCTGCCAGCGACCTTCGCTCTCGTGCGTTCGATGATTGTGTCGCGACGATCGGTGAGAAATTCGCCTAGCATGTTATGACCTCAAGCTTTCGATCATGACGCGCGTAACCATGAGGTGACAGAAAGCAGTAGAGACAGCTCAATGGGTGATTCAGTCCACCACAGTTGTTGTGCCGGATTGTGCAACATCGCCAGCAGCGGCCGTAAGCTCGGACTAGTACGTGCGTAGTTCTACGTGCATCGGTACCATGCGGGGCTACTGCCATGTGCTTGCGTGACCTGCGCCACCGCTCTAGGACGGGGCACGGTCCCGCGTAATGAAGAGCTGGAACCCGTGCAAGTCGCCGATGGCGATCAGCAGGTGGCCGACATCAATTGGTTTCTGCAGAAACCGCACGGCTCCGCCCTTGTAGGCCTCAATTAGGTCGTCTTCGCGGCGCGACCCGGTGAGCATAATGATCGGGATGTGGCGCAGCCGCTTGTCGGCCCAGATTTCCCGCAGCACGCCGCGGCCATCGAGCTTCGGCAAGCCGAGATCGAGGAGCACGAGATCGATCATCGGCTCGCTGCGCTGACCCGTGCGTGGAGTCAGGAGATCGAGAGCCTCCTCCCCACTGCCGACGACGGTGATTGGGTTGCCGATCTTGGCCCGAACGAAGGCTCGCCGGGTGATCTCCGCGTCATCGGGGTCATCCTCAATCAAGAGGATGCCGGCTATGCGGCCCCCTGATATCCGTGTGTCCTTCATGTCACTCATGTCATCCCCGCTGTTTCCATTCACGAGTCTCCGTTCGCGAAAATCGCCGTGTCTGTGCCCTCTGTGCCTAGGACGAAATAAAAGGTGGCGCCCTGCTCGGGGGCGCCCTCCGCCCAGATGTGCCCGCGATGGCGGTGGATGATGCGCTGCACGGTGGCGAGCCCGATTCCGGTGCCTTCGAATTCCGCGGCGGTATGCAGCCGCTGAAAGGCGACGAACAGCTTGCCCGCGTGCGCCATTTCGAAGCCGGCCCCGTCGTCGCGCAGGAAATAGGCGACGCGGCCTTGATACTCGATGGTTCCGAACTCGATCCGCGCGGTCGGATGCTTGCTCGTATACTTCCAGGCGTTGGCAAGCAGATTCTCCAGCGCGGCGCGCAGGAGCCGCGCGTCTCCGGCTGCGACCAGCCCCGGGGCGATGGTGACCTCGACGCGGCGGTTCGGCTGCGTCCGTTGGAGCTCGGCGGCGATGCTTTGCACCAGCTCACTGAGATGCACCCGCGTCACCACCATTTCCGCGCGCGTCACCCGGGCGAGGCTGAGCAAGTCCTGGATGAGCTGGCCCATGTGCTCGGTGCCGGCTTGAATGCGGTCGAGGTAGTGTTGCCCCTGCGCATCCAGCTGCGGCGCGTACTCTTCGCGCAACGCGCGGCTGAATCCTTCAATGTGGCGTAACGGTGCGCGGAGATCGTGAGAGACCGAGTGCGCGAACGCTTCCAGCTCTCTGTTGACGGCTTCGAGCTGCGCCGTGCGCTCCACGACACGCTGCTCGAGGTGCGCGTAAAGGCGCTCGACTTCTTCGCGCGCACGCTTGCGCTCGGTGGTGTCTTGCTTGATCGCGATGAAGTGGGTGATGTCGTCGCCTTGACGAACGGGCGTGATAGTCATCTCTTCGTTGTACAGAGTGCCGTCCTTGCGCCGGTTCACCAGATCTCCCGACCAGACGTGCCCGGCGCGGATCGTCGTCCAGAGGTGCTCGTAGAACGACCGGTCGTGGACGCCTGATTTGAGCAGTCGCGGCGTGCCTCCAAGTGCCTCGGCGCTGTCATATCCGGTGAGCCGGCTGAACGCCGCGTTGAGCCAGACGATGGTGCCGTTCGTGTCGGTGATTACGATGGCATTGGCGGCAGCCATGAGCGCCGTGCTCTGCAGCGCCAGCTGCGCGTTTACCCATTTGCGTTGGGTGATGTCGCGGGCGATTCCGAGCACGAGGGTCTGTCCATTGATGCGCACCGGCAGCGTGCGCACCTCGACGGTCACGCGCCGCCGATCCTTCCGGGTGATCGTGACTTCGCGCGGGCCGGCAGCCCGCGACAGGCTTGTCTGCAGAAGGGTCGCGATCGTCGAACGATCCTCGGGGGCAATCAGGTTCGATGTCAGAACGCTGTGCCCGATGAGCTCCTCGCGCTGGTAGCCGGCGAGCTCTTCACTGGCGCGGTTCAGGTCGACGAAACAGCCGTTTGCGTCGGTCAGATAGTACGCGTCAGGGGCGGACTCGAACAGGAGCTTCAGGTGCTCCTGCGAGTTGCGCAGCGCTTCTTCCGTGTGTTTGCGATCCGTGATGTCCTGGGCAATCCCAACGTAGCGCGTCACCGTGCCGGTGGCGTCCCGGATGGGGAAGCCGCGATCCCAGATCCAGCGAATAGCGCCGTCCGGGCGGAGAATCCGGTATTCGTGCTCGAATGGTTGCCCGTTCTTTTGCAGCGTGAGCGCGGCACGCATGCGCTCGCGATCGTCCGGATGAGCGGCGTCGAGGAAGGAGCGCGGATCTGCGTAAAGACTCCGCGTGGTACGTCCCCAAATGCGCTCGTAGCCAGGGCTGATGTAGAACATCTGGGCAATCTCGACATCGGCCATCCAGAACGCCTCGCCAATCGTGTCGGCAATGAGCGCGAAGCGCGCCTCACTCTCGCGCAGGGCGGCTTCGGCCTGTTGTCGGGCCCGCCGCTCCGCGGCTTCCCGCAGCTCGCGTTCGACGGCGGGGACGAGCCGCGTCAGCCGGTGCTTGCTGATGAAATCATGGGCGCCATTTTTCATGGCAGTCACGGCGAATTCTTCCCCGACCTCTCCGGAGACAACGATGATCGGCGCGCCCACGCCCCATTCACGCAACAGCGTGAGTGCCACGGCTCCGTCGAGCAGCGGCAGGACCCAGTCGCAGGTGATCAGGTCCCACGACTGACGAGACACGGCGGCAGCGAGGGCGCCCGCCGTCTCCACGCGCTCCCACGCGACCTCATAGTCACCGCGCTTGAGCTCGCGCACGATCAGCAGGGCGTCGTTCTCGTGATCTTCGATCAGCAACAACCGGAGCGGCGTGCCCATTTCAGCGCCCCCCCCGGTGCTGGCTGGGAATCCAGATGCGGAACGTCGAACCGTGTCCCACCTCACTCTGCACGTCGATCGCCCCACCGAGCAGGTCGAGCAGCCGGTGTACGACGTAGAGGCCAAGGCCCAAGCCGCCGAAGCGGCGCGTCATGGAGCTTTCGCCTTGGCGAAACGGCTCGAAGATGATCGGCAGCACGTCCGGCGCGATGCCAACCCCGGTATCGGCGACGGAGATTTCGACGCCGCCGTCGTGCCAGCGAGCGACGACGGCGACCTCACCTGCATCGGTGAACTTGATTGCGTTGGATAGCAGGTTCTTGAGCACCACCTTCAGCTTGACGCGATCAGTGTGCAGCGGTTGTGAAGGGGCGGGTACCTCCGCGCGCAGCGTCACGGTAGGCTTCTCGTTCAGCTGTCTGGTGTCGCTCTGGACTTCGCGCACCAAGCCCGGCAGGTCGACATCCGCGAGATCGAGCGGTGTCCGCCCGGTTTCGAGCCGACCCATGTCCAGCGTGGCGTTGATCAGCTCGAGGAGATCGCGCGCGCTTTTCTGCGTCTTTTGGATGGGCTCCTGTTGCTCCGCGGTGAGTGGTCCAAACGTGTCGTCGAGCAGCAGCTGGTTGTAGCCCATGATGATATTGAGCGGCGTGCGCAGCTCGTGCGACATCGTGGACATGAAATCGGATTTCAGCCGGTTCGCGCCGGCGAGCTCCTCCACCAGTCGCGCATTTCCCAGCGCCAGCGATGCGAGCTGGGAAATGCGGCTGGCGATCCGATCGAGCTGTGGCGCCACCGGCGCCGGACGGCCGCGGTATCCGAGGCTCTGCACGCCAACGATCTCCCCGCCGCGGCGCAACGCCATGAAGAGGCTGGAGGTCACCCCCGCTTCCATTGGCAGATCGACGCTCGGTCCAGGTTCGGCGCTCGATACCTGGAGGATATGGTCGCGTTCGAGGTGTGCGAGGAGATCGGCCAGCTGGGAGCGGGAAAG